>JANNVF010000199.1:0-12633 GCA_031414315.1 Hyphomonadaceae bacterium
GCTGCAGCAGCGCCTCATCCACACCGAGACGGCGCAAACGCGTCAGGTAGCGCAGAACGGCCGCATGAGCCGTCTCAATCATGAGCTGCAGATCGGGGTCAGCGAGTTGCTGGCTGCTACGCACCCGGTCGTGATCGTCGATCAGCACGAGGCCGCGAGCTGCGAGTTCGCTTGTCTTGCGGCGGACGGTTTCGCGCGCGAGGCCGGTCTTGTCGGCAATGGACCGGCGCGAGATGGAGCCGCGAATTTCGTCGGGCGGCCTCACAGCGACGAGCATGTCCTGTTCAACTGTGTCGTCGAGCATGAACGGCCGCATGGTCGCTTCGTTGACGCAGTACAGGATGTACAGGCTTTCGAGATCCACCTGCGCGTAGGTTTGAACTGTGTAGGTCAGGTCCAGGATCAGTTCGTTCAGACCGAAAAGCAGGGGTCGAATGTGGGGCGGCAGCTGCTGGAGCACGGGCGATCCTCCGGATGGCGCGCGCACCGTTCCGCCCGGTGACGCGCGCGTCCTTGGTACCGGATTCTGCGCGGGGCCGGGAGGAATACGCTGAGGAATCCCAGACGCTGCGCTCGCGACAACGGAGCGACCGCTGCGCATGGGAAAAGCCGATGGCCCAATTTGGGTCATTTGATATTGCCGCCGCCGCCCGGTCGCGCCGAGACACATGCCCCCGATACGGGGGAGACTTTACATGCGACCAGGCGCCCGTGCCCTGATATTGACGGCGGACCGTTCGGCGGTGGGGCAGGTGCTGGTCGCGCTTCGTCAGGCCGGCGTCGATTGGGTATCGTTGGCGGAAACTGTCGCAGAGGCGGTGCAGCATTGCGCCTATGGCGGACACTCCCTGGCCGTGGTGGATCGCGATCTCGACGCGATCGACGGCATGGATTTCGTTCACGCCCTTCGCCGCGCGCCAGATCATCCGTCTTACCGGATGCCGATCATCATGGTCTCGTCTCGGGCCACGGCGGCCGACGCGTCGGACGCACTTGCCGCGGGCGTGACGGCCTACCTCGCCAAGCCGATCTCCGTCGACATGCTTTCGGCGTGCGTCGTCCAGGTCTTCAATGAAGGTCCCGCAGCGCCCTAGAGTCCGCGCGCCTACATCAGCGGCACTTCCACCTTCGCGGTCTGCCCCTGATCGTTCCGCGCCTCGCCCACCAACAGGTAGGCGTCAGTCGCCTGCAGCACGAGCACGGTGGCGCCGTCGGTCGCGCCGGTCTTGCACCTGGTGGAGATGGTTACGCCGTTTCGGTTGACCGCGCCGCTCATGCCGGTGGCGGCGCACAAGCCGCCGTCGAACGCACCGGAAGTCTCGTTGATCGCGCGGATCGTGAGCCCCGCGCCTTGAAGCGCGTTGGCGAACGCCTGGCTGTCGGCATTGCCGGCCACCGCGAGCAGCGGCATGCGCGCGCCGCGACGCTGGGTGAGCAGGCGCTTCACGGCGAGCTGGCGCACGGCGGGATCGGGGCTGCGATACAGCGTGTCGATCACCGCAGCGATCACGGCGGGGTCACGCTCGGTGAGCGCGATGACGCCGCCGCGCAGCCGCACCGCCGGATCGGCGGAGGCGAGCGCGGTGAGCAGCGTCTGCTGCTTCAGATCCGCCGGCGTCAGTGGCGCGGCAGGCGCCGTGGGAACCGCAGCCGTTTCAACGCCAGCCGTGTCCAGCGCTGGCGGCACGACGGTGGACTGGTTGCGCACGACGATGGTCTGCGCGGTTTCGCCAAACGGCAGCAGCGTGGCGACCACGCCGCGCTCGGTTACCGCCGGCTTCGGCCCGACGTACGCGAGTCCGATCAGCGCGCCGCACGCGATGGCGTTGACCAGCGCGAACGCCGCCACCGGGCGCAGGATGCCGCTCAGCGGCGGCAGGAGAGAGAGGATGCCGGCAAGGATCGTCAGTGCCGCGAACGCGATGCCCAAGGTGAGCACCACGGGTCCGTAGGGCGTCATCAGGTCGGCAAGGATCGCTGTGACCCCCGCGCAGATAAGGGCGCCAAGAATGACAGGAACGCTCAGGCCGCCGCCGTGTGAGTCAGACATCGGAAATCCCCTTCCGCATTGATCACCGTCTACTACCATGCATGCCAGACCGCGCCATCCCGGTTCCCTCGGCGGGGAACTCACGGGGCGCACGGAGTGTCCGATGCAGCTGTCCACCGCCTCCTGGCCCGAGGTCGAATCCTACCTCACCCGATCGAGGGGCATCGTGATCCCGATCGGGTCGCACGAGCAGCACGGACCCAACGGACTCGTCGGCACCGACGCCATCTGCCCGGAGGTGATCGCGCAGGAAGCCGGCGACGAGGACGGCTTTCTGGTGGGGCCGACCTTCAATGTCGGGCAGGCGCAACACCACATGGGGTTCCCCGGCACGGTGACGTTGCGGCCCTCGACCATGCTGGCCGCGCTGCAAGACTGGATCGCGAGTTTCACCCGGCACGGGTTCACGCGGCTCTATTTCTTCAACGGCCACGGCGGCAACATCGCCACGATCCAGGCGGCGTTCTCGGAGGCGTATGCGCCGTGGAGTTTCAAGGGTGAGCCCGCGCCGTTTGCGTGCATGCTGAAGAACTGGTGGGATCTGCGCGGCGTCGGCGAGACCTCCCGGCGTCTGTTTCCGGTGGGCGAGGGCAGCCACGCCACGGCGTCCGAGGTCAGCGTCACCTACTACAAGTATCCAGACTTCCAGAAGGACGTGGTGATGACGCCGAAGATCGCGCCCGACGGGCCGATCCGCGACGCCGCCGATTACCGCCGCCGGTTCGCCGACGGTCGCATCGGCTCCGACCCGTCGCAGGCGACTGTGGAGAAGGGCGCGGAGATCGTGTCGGTGGCGAAGGCCGCCCTGATCGCCGACGTGCATCGCTTCTTCGGCGCGAACGCATGAGCGCGACCATCACGTTCCACTCCGACCCGATGAGCGTGTATTTCTGGACGGCCTCCCACGTGGCCGCAGAGAAGGGCGTCGCCTACGACATCGTCCGCGTCGATCCGAAATCGGCGGCGCATCACAAGCTGCATCCGTTCGGCAAGATGCCGGTGCTGCAGCACGGCGACACCTTCCTCTACGAGACAAGCGCGATCACGCACTACATCGACCGGACGTTCGATGGGCCCGCGCTGCAACCGGCCGACGTGCTGGGACAGTCGCACGTGCTGCGCTGGATCAGCATCGTGAACGGCTACGTGTTTCCGACGATGAACGGGCTCGTCAAAGAGCGTCTTGTGGCGCCGTCGCTTGGAAGTGCGCCGGACGAGGCGTTCATCGCCAGTGCATTGGCGCCGCTAGCGGAGCAGATCCGGCTGATCGAGGCGAGCGTGGCGCGTCATCCGTTTCTGCTGGGCCCCGATCTGACGATCGCTGACAGCTTCCTGCTGCCGCATCTCTACTTCGTCACACTGACGCCGGAAGGGCAGGCCGCGCTCGTCGAGGCGCCGGCGACCCGGGACTGGTTGCTGCGCATGCGCGCGCGACCGAGCTTCGATCAGACCGACATCATGCGCGTGGCGGCGACCGTCTGACCGGGGCTCAGCGCCCCGTCACCCGCCACACCACGTTGCCCACGTCGTCGGCCACCAGCAGCGCGCCGCGTGGATCGACCACGACACCGACCGGGCGCCCACGGGCATTGCCGTCGGCATCGACGAAGTCGGTCAGCACGTCTTCCGGCGGACCATTGGGCTGGCCGCTGGCGAACGGCACGAAGATCACCTTGTAGCCCGAGCGCACCGAGCGATTCCACGAGCCGTGCTGGCCGATGAAGGCGCCGTTGAGATATTTCTCGGGGAAGGCTGTCGCGGTGTAGAAGGCGAGACCCAGCGAGGCAGTGTGCGAACCGAGCGCGTAGTCCGGCGCAATGGCGCTGGCCACCAGGTCCGGCCGTGGCGGCTTCACGCGCACGTCGACGCGCTGACCGTAGTAGGAATAGGGCCAGCCGTAGAACGCGCCGTCCTTCACCGAGGTGAGATAGTCGGGCACCAGATCGTCGCCGAGAGCGTCGCGTTCGTTGACGACGCTCCACAGCGCGCCGGTCTGTGGCTGCCAGCTCATGCCGTTGGGATTGCGCAGGCCGCCCGCGAAGATGCGGTGGGCGCCGGTGGCGCGATTGATTTCCCAGATCGCGGCGCGGCCTTCTTCCGCCGCCATGCCGTTCTCGCCGATGTTGCTGTTGGAGCCCACGGTCACGTAGAGCCGCGCGCCATCCACGCTGGCGATGATGTTCTTGGTCCAGTGATGATTGATCGGGCCGCCGGGCAGGTCGGTCAGTTTTTCGCCGGCTGCGGTGATTTGCGTGGCGCCGGCGGTGTACGGGAAGCGCACCACCGCATCGGCATTGGCCACGTAGAGACTGTCGCCGACCAGCACCATGCCGAACGGCGAGAAGAGGTTGCTGAGGAACACGCTGCGGGTCTCGGCGACCCCGTCGCCATCGGCGTCACGCAGCAACGAGATGCGTTGCGCGCTGGGCACGCCAGCGCCGGCCTTGGCCATCACCTGTTTCTGCAGCCATCCCATGACGCCGCGCACCGGCTCGCCCGGGCCGTTGGTTTCCGCGACCAGAACGTCGCCGTTGGGTAGCACGTAGAGCCAGCGCGGGTGATCGAGATCCTGCGCGAACGCGGCGACCGCGAACCCGGGCGCCGCCGTGGGAGTCTGCCCGTCCGGCCAATGCGTCGCGGTGGCGATCTTTACGGTCGGGATCATCTGCGCGCGGGGCGCGGGCAGGGTGGGGTCTGGCCCCATCCCCGCCGACGGCGCTAGCGGCTTGGCGCCGCCGCACGCACTCAGAAAGACCAGCGCGGCGATCGCGACGACACTTCTATGCAATCCGGCCATCTATTTGAATCCTGCGCATCTGGACGATAACGAACCGGCAACGATCGTGGTTCCGGATAGGTTGTGGAGCGTCTTCAACGGGCTCATGCCGGCAGCGTGTGCACATAGACCTCGTTCACGGCGATGCGGTCGCCGTCCATGATCACGAGGTCGAAGCCGCGCAGAGTGCCGAGTTCGCCGGTCTCACCCATCTTGCAGAACCAGCGACCGCAGAAGCCGCCGGGGATGGCCCATGTTTCGTCGGGCGTATAGCGCATTGGCGGCGTCGCGGCGAACATGCCGGTGAGGTAGGCGCGCAGCGCGTCGTGGCCGGTGATGCCGGCGGCGGTCTGCGGGTCCTTGTAGAGACAGTCCGGCGCGTAGAAGCCGACGAGGCGCTCCACATCTTTATCTGTCCATGCGGACAGCCAGTCGGCGTTGAACCGTTCGATCGAGAAGGTCATTGCGCTCATCCCGCCAGCACGCGCGCGCGATGTTCGGGGGTGAACGCCATGGGCGGCGCGGCTTCTGGCCCGGCCATCACGGCAATACTTGCGAGGCGCAGCGACGGATCGGCGACGGCGCGCTCGTGAAAGCTCTTGCGCCGCGCCCGCGCTGCATCGCCGAACTCCATGTCGAGCGCCGCCTGCAAGCTGGCGGTAAAGCGCAGGCGCCGCATGCGCTCGCTGCGCTCCTCGGCATAGGGCCTGAAATCCACGCGCGACCAGTCGGTTGTCGCCAGCAGAATGTCCGAGACGATCCGCACGTCGCGGTAGGTGATGGACAGGCCGAGCCCGATGATCGGATCGTTCCAGCCGGCGGCGTCGCCCACCAGCACCATGCCGGGCGCGAACGGTTCGTCGGTCCAGCTGTCGTTGTTGAAGTAGGACAGCAGCGGGCCGGCGGGCTCGCCGGCGACGATGGCGTCGTTCTGCGGACACGATGTCATCCGGAAGGCGTCGAGGAAGCGACGTGCGCCGTCCTTGCCGCTGAACCGGCTGCGCTCCTCCAGTGCGTAACCGCCGTAGACGCGCACGCGCGCGCCGCCCTGCGGAAACGCGAGGAAGCCGAAGTCGCCTTCGGTGCCGATCGCCTGCAGGTCGTCGCTCCAGCCTTCGACGCCGTCGACAAGCAAACCCGCGAACCAGTGATGCGGTGCATCCTGATGCAGCGTGACGCCGCTCTTCTCGCGCACCTCCGATGTGCGCCCGTCGGCGCCGACCAGCAACGGCGCGGTGGCGGTGCGTGTGATGCCGTCGTGGGTAAAGGTGACGGACGGGGAGGGGCCGGCGGTGAGGGAGTCCACGTTCACGGGGCGCAGCGCTTCGGCGCCGGCGCGTGCGGCTTCGGTGAACAGCGCCTCGCAGTGCACCGGATGGCGGATGCACAGTGGCCCGGGCACGCCGGGCACGAAGATGTCCAGACCCTGCGCTGCGGCCTCCGCCAGCGCCGGCGCGATGCTTTCGTCGTAGGTGATGTGGCGCGACAGGTGATGCCCGCCCGCCGCGCGCAGGAGATCATAAAGGCCGAGGCGCTGGGTTTCGGCCACGCCCCACGGCGCGATCCATTCGCCGCGCACGCGGTCCTGGTAGGCGTCCTGTTTCTCCAGCAGCAGCACACTCTTGCCCGCGCGCGCCATGACGGCGGCCAGCGCCGCACCGCCGATGCCGCCGCCGACGATGATGAGATCGTAGTGCTCCGCCGTCATGGTTTCCTCCGCCCTTGAGTGGCGTCGCGCGCCCGGGCTTCGGACAGACTGTCCGCTCGGAGCGTCGGGGCCGCAAGGCGCCACACCGGATTTAGGGGGAAAGCCCGCGCGTGTTTCCGCGTCGGTTCGCGGCGCGGTGTGATGGGCGCCAAGCGTTGGAGCAGGACTCGCCTGACGCCAATCCGGCGGGTGGGGGCTCGGGCTAGAATGCGCGCCGGACGGCGAATGGCGCCGGACATGGGAATGGAGTGCGATGTGATGTCTACGCGTGTTGAAGCCTGCCTACGCCTGCTGAAGCCTGTTCACGGCGCCAAAATGAAGTGGCCTCAACAAGCTTCAGCGTCACGTCTTGACGCCACCTCTCCGGCCATGTGCAAAGCGCGCTGAACACAGGACCACCCATGCTCGAATTTCTCTCCTCGCCGGCGTTCTGGACCAGCCTCGCGGCGCTGACGTTCCTGGAGGTCGTGCTTGGCATCGACAACCTGCTGTTCGTCTCCATCGCGGTCGGCAAGCTCAAAGGCGCCGAGCAGGAGCGCGCACGCCGCGTCGGCATCTGGGGCGCGATGATCCTGCGGATCGTCATGCTGGCGGGGATTTTCGTCATCATCGGCGCCAGCAAGATCACCCTGCTGGAGCTGCCGGAGTGGGCGGCGGCGGCGTTCAGTGATCCGAAGGGCGAGCATCACGAGGAGTTCGTGAAGTTTACCGTGAAGGACCTCGTGCTCTTCGCCGGCGGTCTCTTCCTGCTGTGGAAGGGGACCCAGGAAATCCACCAGTCAGTGGAGGGCACCGAGCACGAGCAGGCCGACGCGAAGACCGATTTCGGCGCCGTCGTCGTTCAGCTTTTCGTGATCAACGCGGTGTTCTCCATCGACAGCGTACTCACCGCCGTGGGCCTTGTGGATATCGAGGGCGCCCCTGTGGAGGCGATCACCACCGCCGTGGGCGCCGTGGTCCTGTCCACGTTCGTCATGGCCGTCGCCGCCAAGCCGCTGGCCGACTTCATCGACCGCCACCCCACCACCAAGATGCTGGCGCTGGCGTTCATCCTGCTGGTCGGCATCGCGCTGATCGCCGACGCCCTCGGGTTCCACATCCCGCGCGGCTACCTCTACTTCGCCATCGTCTTCTCGGTGGCGGTCGAGCTGCTGAACATCCGGGCGAAGGGCAAGGCGGGCGTGGCGCACTAACCCTCCCCCGCACCGGGGAGGGGGTGAACCGCGCCCAGAGGTCGCGGGCCGGGCGGTTGTCAATCGCGAAGCGTGCGTGGTACCACCCGGCGCGTTTCCGGCTGGGGGCAGATGCTGTCGCCGGCCGTTGAAGCGCGTTTTTTCGTCTATTTGCGGCGCCAGCCGTCGGACCCGGCGGAAGCCGTGGAACCTTCATAGGGAAGTGACGTGGGGCAAGCGATCGAAGGCAGGGCCTCCGAAGCGGCGGAACGGTACGCGCAGGCGGCGTTCGAGCTCGGCTTCGAGGGAAAATCCCTGGACACGCTGGAAAAGGACTTCGCGGCGTTCGATGCCGCCATCGCCGAAAGCGCCGATCTGCGATCGGTGCTGGCCTCGCCACTGATCGGGCCGGACGAAAAGAGCCGTGCGCTGGTGGCCGTGGCGCAGAAGGTCGGCGTGTCCGATCTCGGCCGCAACGTGATTGGCCTCGTCGCCCGCAACGGGCGTGCGTTCGAGCTGGCTGGCGTGGCGCAAGCGTTCCGCACTCGTCTGGCGCGCCATCGCGGCGTGAAGCTGGTGGAGATCGTGTCGGCCCGCCCGCTCGACGCCAAGCAGCTGGAAACCATCGTCGCCAGCGTCTCCAAGTCGCTGGGCGGCAAGGTCGATGCGGTCACCCGCGTCGATGAAAGCCTGATCGGCGGGTTCGTCGTCCGCGCCGGGTCGCGCCAGTTCGACGCCTCGCTGAAGTCCAAACTTCAGTCCCTGAAACTCGCCCTCAAGACCGCTTAAGAATACGGAGCCCGATCAATGGACGTCCGCGCCGCGGAAATCTCCGCCATCCTGAAAGAACAGATCAAGGGCTTCGGCGCCGAGGCGCAGGTCGCCGACGTGGGCCGCGTGCTGAGCGTCGGTGACGGCATCGCGCGCGTCTATGGCCTCGACAACGTCCAGGCCGGCGAGATGGTCGAGTTCCCGGGCGGCGTGAAGGGCATGGCCCTCAACCTCGAGCGCGACAACGTCGGCGTCGTGATCTTCGGCGAAGACCGTGGCCTGAAAGAAGGCGATACCGTCAAGCGCCTCGGCGAGATCGTCGACGTGCCGGTGGGCAAGGGCCTGCTCGGCCGCGTGGTCAACCCGCTGGGCGAGCCGATCGACGGCAAAGGCCCGATCGTCTCCACCGAGCGTCGCCGCGTGGACGTGAAGGCGCCGGGCATCATCCCGCGCAAGTCGGTGCACGAGCCGATGCAGACCGGCATCAAGGCGATCGACGCGCTCATCCCCGTGGGCCGCGGCCAGCGCGAGCTGATCATCGGCGACCGCCAGATCGGCAAGACCGCCGTCGCCATCGACACGATTCTCTACCAGCGCGACGCGCACGACAAGAACCTGTCAGAGACCGAGAAGCTCTACTGCATCTACGTCGTCATCGGGCAGAAGCGCTCGACCGTTGCGCAGATCGTGAAGATGCTCGAGGACAAGGGCGCGCTGCAGTACTGCATCATCGTGGCGGCCACCGCCTCGGAGCCCGCGCCGCTCCAGTTCCTCGCGCCGTTCGCCGGCTGCACCATGGGCGAGTACTTCCGCGACAACGGCATGCACGCGCTGATCATCTATGATGACTTGTCCAAGCAGGCCGTCGCGTACCGCCAGATGTCGCTGCTGCTGCGCCGCCCGCCGGGTCGCGAAGCGTATCCCGGCGACGTGTTCTACCTGCACTCCCGCCTGCTGGAGCGCGCGGCGAAACTGAACGAAGCCAACGGCGGCGGCTCGTTGACCGCGCTGCCGATCATCGAGACGCAGGCCAACGACGTGTCAGCCTACATCCCGACCAACGTGATCTCGATCACCGACGGGCAAATCTTCCTGGAATCAGACCTGTTCTACCAGGGCATCCGCCCCGCAGTGAACGTCGGCATCTCGGTGTCGCGGGTCGGCGGCAACGCCCAGATCAAGGCGATGAAACAGGTCGCCGGGCCGATCAAGGGCGAACTGGCGCAGTACCGCGAAATGGCGGCGTTCGCGAAGTTCGGCTCCGATCTCGACGCCTCCACGCAACGCCTGCTCAACCGCGGCGCGCGGCTGACGGAACTGCTGAAGCAGGACCAGTTCTCGCCCGCGCCGGTGGAAGAGCAGATCGTGCTGATCTACGCGGGGACCCGCGGCTATCTTGACGGCAACCCGACCAACACCGTGCGCCGCTATGAGGCGGAGCTCACGACGTGGCTGCGGTCCAAGAAAGCCGACCTGCTGAACGAAATTCGCACGAAGAAGGAACTCGACAAGGCGGGCGTGCTGGAAGGCAAGATCAAGGCCGCGCTCGACGAATTCGGCGCGGTGTTCGCGGCCTAACGATACAATGAGCCGCTTGCTGCTGACCTTGGCGATCGCGATCTGCACTGTGGCATGCGCCGCAGTGCAAGAGAGTGTGACCGTTGAGCGGCCAGCGGGCGCCCCTCCAACGGCTTACCAGCCAGAACCTTCTATAACACTCCCCGAGGGCAGCGTGGCCTCCCGGCGCGCGACCGAAGAAGTGATCGGCGCCATCGTGCGGGAATTCTGTTTGCCTGCCCTCGAGAACGACGGCCGCGACGCCGAGTTGGCCGCGCGCGTCGCGGGGGTTTCTGTGGTCAATCCCTGGCGCGAACGCCACGGGGGCAACGACCACCCGCCGACCGCGTGGTCGCGCGTGGACACACCTCGCCTTTTCTTCTGGACGCAGGCGTCGGAGTTGCAAGGCCTTCGTGAATGCTGGGTCATGGCTTTCGACGGTAGGTTGTCGGCGCTTTCTGCGTCGGCAATTGATGAAGTTGAGGGCTATGCCGCCTGGAAGGTCTTCGGCCGGCCCAAGTATCCGCCAGCGCCAAGATCAGCGTTGTCTGAGAAGGGCGTGATCGACCGCTATTGGTCGGAGCGAGACTTCTCGGCCAGTTTCTCGCTGGATCGCTCGAACCCTGCGGCGACCGGCTTTCAGGTCAACATCGTCGCCAAACCGCAGCCGCCAAGACCGGACCCCATGCCGCCCGTCATGGCGCCGAGGTAGAGGAAGTGAATGCCTAGCCTCAAGGAATTCCGCAACCGGATCGCCAGCGTGAAGTCCACGCAGAAGATCACCAAGGCGATGCAGATGGTGGCCGCCGCCAAGCTGAAGCGCGCGCAGAGCGCCGCTGAGGCCGCTCGCCCGTACGCCAACCGCATGGCCAGCGTCATCGCCAACCTCGCGTCCAGCGTGAAGGGTGACGGCGCACCGCTGCTGCTGCGCGGCACCGGCAATGACCAGGTTCATCTGGTCGTGGTGCTGACGTCCGAGCGCGGACTGTGCGGCGGCTTCAACACGCAGATCGTGCGCCGCGCGCGCGAAGTGATCGGCGAACTCATCGCCGCCGGGAAGACCGTGAAGGTGCTCACTGCCGGCAAGAAGGGCAGGGACCAGCTCCGTCGCGTCTATCCCGACAAGCTCGTCGAGCACGTGGACCTGTCGGAGTACAAGCAGATCGACGCGACCGCGTCGGCGCTGGTCGCGCACCGTGTCGTCTCGCTGTTCGAGGCCGGCGAGTTCGATGTCGCGACGCTGATCTATTCGCGCTTCAAGTCGGTCATCAGCCAGGTCCCGATGGCGCAGCAGCTCATCCCCGCCGTGCCGCCGCAAGGCGCCACGCCGCCGGACCTGAAGGGCGCGGTCTACACGTACGAGCCCAGCGAGGCCGACATCCTGGAGGCGCTGCTGCCGCGCTACATTTCCGGCCAGGTGCTTAGCGCGCTGCTGGAAAACCAGGCCGGCTTCTACGGCGCGCAGATGAGCGCGATGGACAGCGCCACGCGCAACGCGGGCGACCTGATCAAGAAACTGACGCTGCGCTACAACCGCCAGCGCCAAGCCAACATCACCAAGGAACTGATCGAAATCATTTCCGGTGCGGAGGCGCTCTGATGGCTGGTCCCACTTCCGTTCTCGTCAACACCACGGCGCACGCCACCGGCGGGCGCGACGGCAAGGTCCATCTGGACGGCAGCAAGCTTTGGGTGGCCATGGCCATCGCGAAGGAGATGGGCGGCTCGGGCCTCGGCTCGACGCCTGAGGACCTGTTCGCCATGGGCTACGCGTCCTGCTTCAACTCGGCGCTGCTCTTCGTGGCCGGCCAGAAGAAGATCGACGCGTCGCGCGCCAAGGTGAGCTGCGAAGTGGGCATCGGCCCCGGCGCCGGTGGCGGCTTCGCGCTTGCCGCCAAACTCACCGTGAAAATCCCCGGCCTGGATGCGGCGGCGACGAAAGAGCTCGTCGATACCGCCCACCAGGTCTGCCCGTACTCCAACGCCACGCGCGGCAACATGCCCGTCGAACTCGTGGTGGAATGAATTTCTGAAGGACCGATGAGATGACCAAACCCATCAAAGGCCGCGTGGCGCAGGTGATCGGCGCCGTCGTCGACGTCGAGTTCGATGGCGCGCTGCCCGATATCTACAACGCGCTGGAAATGCAGCTGCGCGGCTCGCGCCTCGTGCTCGAGGTCGCCACCCACCTCGGCGAATCGATGGTCCGCACCATCGCGATGGATTCCACCGATGGCCTCGTGCGCGGCATGGAAGTGTCCGACACCGGCGGCCCGATCCAGGTGCCGGTGGGCGAGGGTACGCTCGGGCGCATCATGAACGTCATCGGCGAACCGGTGGACGAAGCCGGCCCGATCGTCGGCGAACAGCTCCGCTCCATCCACCAGCTGGCGCCGCCGTTCGTCGACCAGAAGCCGATGCCGGAAATTCTCGTCACGGGGATCAAGGTCGTCGATCTGCTGTGCCCGTATTCGAAGGGCGGCAAGATCGGTCTGTTCGGCGGCGCGGGCGTCGGAAAAACCGTGCTCATTCAAGAGCTTATCAACAACATCGCGAAGGCCTACGGCGGCTATTCGGTGTTCGCCGGCGTCGGTGAGCG
>JANNVF010000200.1:0-4982 GCA_031414315.1 Hyphomonadaceae bacterium
ACTCAACCGAATTGATGGGCGCAGTTTCGTACCGCCGGCGACCGCCGGCAGGTGCAGCAAGTCTTGGCGCACAAGAGAAAACACCAAGGGGCCGGCTGAAGCCGTCGGTACGGACGTGTCGGATTGCGGGGGCGCCAATCCTCCCAATTTCACGCGATGCCGTAGGGCGGATGGAGCGGAGCGTAATGCGCCGTCTCGATGCGTGGCGCGACCGCGGCGGATTGCGCTCCGCTGCATCCGCCCTACGCGCGCAATTCCACCGGGTCGATCAGATAAAGTCGCGCGCAGAACTGGCAGCGGGCGTGGAGCTTGCCGTCGGGTTCGATGAGGTCGTTCAGTTCCTCGCTGGTGAAGCGTTGCAGGAGTGCGGCGAGGCGGCCCTTGTCGCAGGTGCAGCGATCTTCCAGCGCGCGGGGATCACTCATGCGCACGCCGTCCTCATGGAACAGGCGGAAGAGGGCGCGATCGACGGAGAGCGTGGGATCAAGCAGTTCGGCGTCGGTGAGGGTGTCGAACAGCAGGCGCGCGCGCACCCAGTCATCCTCGGTGAAGCCGCGCGCGTCGTCACCCGCCACGCGCTGGATCAGCGCACCACCCGCACGCCACAGCGTTTTCTCGCCGAGGACTTCCTGCCCGACCGCGAGCTTGATGCGCGTCGGCGTCTGTTCGGAGCGCTCGAAATACAACTCCGCGCACTGCGCCAGCGTGTCGCCTTCCAGCGGCACGACGCCCTGCATCTGGTTGGTGTCGTCGCCCTGGTCGAGTGTCAGCGTCAGCGCGCCGGCGCCGATGAGGTCGGCCGGCGACAGGCGCGCATCACCGAGAGCGTGATCCATCACGCGCGCATAGCCGCGCAGGCCGCCGTCGCCGCGATATTCCGCGACGAGCAGCGGCGCTGGGCCATTGCCCTCTGCCTGCACGGTAAGCTTGCCGTCACCCTTCAGCAGCGACCCGACCACCGCAGCCAGCGACAGCGCCTCGCCCAGCAGCAGCGCGACAGGGCGCGGATAGTCATGACGACACAGGATCGGATCGATCGTGCCGGCGCCCAGCTTCGTGTAGCGTCCGCGCGCCGGCGCCCCGTCGATGGTGAAGGCCGCGACCGTGTCGTCGTTTACGCTCAACTCAGGCACCACAGCAGCACCGCCTTCTGCGCGTGCAGGCGGTTCTCCGCTTCGTCGAACACCGCAGACTGCGGGCCGTCGATCACGTCGGCCGTCATTTCCTCGCCGCGATGGGCCGGCAGGCAGTGCAGGAAGACGGCGTTGGGCGCGGCGGTCGCCATCAAGGCGGGCGTCACCTGGAACGGCGGAAACGCCGCAAGGCGCTCCTTCTCATCCACGTCGCCCATCGACACCCAGGTGTCGGTGATCACCACGTCGGCGCCGAGGGCGGCCTGTGCAGCGTTGTTCGACACCGAGATCAGTGCGCCCTCCGCGCGCGCGGCTTGCACTTCCTGCGTGCGCGGCGCGTAGGCCGCGGGCGCGGCGATGCGCAATTCAAAGCCGAGCTTGGCGCTCGCGTGCACGAAGCTGGTGCAGACGTTGTTGCCGTCGCCGATCCACGCGATCTTCTTGCCGGCGATGGCGCCGATGCGCTCCTCGATGGTCATCAGGTCCGCGAGGATCTGGCACGGGTGGCTGAAGTCCGTGAGGCCGTTGATCACGGGAACATCCGAGGCTGCGGCGAACGCTTCCACATCGGCGTGATCGTTGGCGCGGATCATCACCGCGTCGACCATGCGCGACAGCACGCGCGCGGTGTCGGCGATCGGCTCGCCGCGGCCGAGCTGCATGTCGGCGGCGTTCATCACCATCGTGGATCCACCGAGCTGGCGCATGCCGACGTCGAACGAGACCCGCGTGCGCGTGGATTTCTTCTCGAAGATCATCGCCAGGATGCGGCCGGTCAGCGGCGCGTCGGGGTCGGGGGCGCCCTTCGGCAGTCCCGCGCGCGCGGCTTTGCGGCGGTGCCCTTCGTCGAGCAGCGCGCGCAGGTGGGTGGCCTTGAATGCGTGCAGGTCGAGAAAGTGGCGCGGGGTCTTCACGCCGCCGCCTTCGCATCCGTCAGCGCCGCATCGAGGATAGCGATGGCTTCGCTCACATGCGCGGGCTCCAGCACCAGCGGCGGCGCCAGACGCACGCAGTTTTCGCCGGCCACGCCGATCAGCAGCTTGTGGTTGCGCGCCGCCGCCTGCACGGGCTTGGGGTTGGACGCCAGTTGCAGGCCGCGCAGCAGGCCCTTGCCGCGCACTTCCAGCACGTAGCCGGAATGGCGGTCCTTCAGGCCTTCCAGCTGCTGGCCGAGATGGTTGGCCATGTCGTTGGCGTGGGCGAGGAACTTGGGTTCGGTGAGCAGGTCGAACGCGGCGTTGCCGACGGCCATCGCCAGCGGGTTGCCGCCGAAGGTGGTGCCGTGCGTGCCGACGACCATGCCTTGCGAGGCCTCATGGGTGGCGAGGAATGCGCCGAGCGGAAAACCGCCGCCGACGCCCTTGGCCGCCGCCATGATGTCCGGCGTCACGCCCGCCCATTCGTGCGCCCACATCTTGCCGGTGCGGCCCGCGCCGCACTGGACTTCGTCGAAGATCAGCAGCGCGCCGTTGTCGTCGCACAGCTTGCGCAGGCTGCGGAGGAACTCGTCGCTCGCCGCGCGCAGACCGCCTTCGCCCTGCACCGGCTCGATGATGATCGCCGCCGTGGTCGGCCCGACAGCGGCCTTCACCGCGTCGAGATCGCCGAACGGCAGGTTGATGTAGCCGGGCAGGCGCGGACCGAAGCCGTCGACATAGGACGGGTTGCCGGCGGCGTTGATCGCCGCGTAGCTGCGCCCGTGGAAGGCGCCCTGGAAGCCGATGATGTCGATGCGCTCGGGCGCGCCGCGCGTGCTCTGATATTTGCGCGCCATTTTCAGCGATCCCTCGATCGCCTCGGTGCCGGAGTTGGTGAAGAACACGACGTCCGCGAACGAGTGCGCCACGTACTTCGCGGCCAGCGTGCCCTGGCCCTCGATCCGGAACATGTTGGACAGGTGCCAGAGCTTGCCGGCCTGCTCGGTCAGCGCGGCCACCATCTTCGGGTGCGCGTGGCCGAAGGCGTTCACGGCGATGCCGGCGATGAAGTCGAGGTAGCGCTCGCCGGACTTGTCGAAGAGGTACATGCCCTCGCCGCGCACGAACACCTGCTCCGGCGGGGAATAGACGGGCAGGAGCGGGCTTGTGGCAGCGGTCATGGTCGTCCCCCTTGGAGGGTTTGGGCGGCGGCGTCCGCCAAGAAAGCGCGGTTTCTGACGAGAGTGGCTATCCGCGTCAAGAAGCGCCAGTCGCAACGTCCTTAAAGCGTTTCGCGGCGCTTGGCGTGGGCCGCGTGCGCGCTATGGTGGCCATAACGATTTGGCCCGAACGGGTTTGGGAGGAGGCACACATGGCGCGCGTTGCGTTGGTCACCGGCGGCACCCGGGGCATCGGTCTGGCGATTACGGAGGCGTTCCACAAGGCCGGGTACAAGGTCGCGGCGAACTACGCCGGCAACGACAAGGCCGCGAAGACCTGCGAAACCGAGATGGCCGGCGTGAAGGCCTTCAAGTGGGACGTGGGCGACTACGAGGCCTGTCAGGCCGGCATCCGCAAGGTCGAAGGCGACCTCGGCCCGGTCGATATTCTCGTCAATAACGCCGGCATCACCCGTGACGGCTTCTTCCACAAGATGAACGTCGACCAGTGGCGCGAAGTCATGCGCGTCGACCTCGACAGCCTGTTCCATATGACCCGCCCGGTGGTGGATGGCATGCGCGGGCGCGGCTTCGGGCGGATCATCAACATCAGCTCGATCAACGGCCAGAAAGGTCAGGCCGGGCAGGTGAATTATTCCGCCGCCAAGGCCGGCATGATCGGCTTCACCAAGGCGCTGGCGCAGGAAGGCGCCAACAAGGGCGTCACCGTGAACTGCATCTGCCCCGGCTACATTGACACCGAGATGGTGTCGGCGATGCCGGAGGCGGCGCTGGCCAAGGTCGTCGCCACCATCCCGGCCGGCCGCCTCGGCCACGCCCCGGAAATCGCCCGCGCGGTGATGTTCCTGGCCAGCGACGACGCCGGCTTCATCACCGGCACGACGCTGACGGTGAACGGCGCGCAGTACATCGCGGGTTAGGGGCGGCTCACCCCATCGCCTGCCACATCGCCATGATCATGCCGAAGCCGCGGGCGTCGCCAGCGGTGGTGCCTGCCATCTTGTTCATGGCGTAAGCGTAGGTGGCGCGCGCTTCCATATCGATGATGATCACCGAGCCGCCGTAGCCGCCCCAGTACATGCAACCGGGGTTGGGCAGGGGAACCATGCCGCCTGCCAGACCGAAGCCCATCCCGTAACGTGCCGGCATGTCGAGCACGAGGTCGGTCCCCTCGATCTGCAGCTCCAGCGCCTTGCGGCACCCCGCTTCTGACAGGAAACGCTTGCCCCGCGCTGCGCCGCCGTTGGCGAGGATGGTATGGATTTCCGCCACCGACCGCGCGTTGCCCGTGCCGCCGGCCGCCGGAATCTCCGCGCCGCGCCACGCACGCGTCTTCGTCTCACCAACGTCGATGCCGGGATTGTTGGACATGTTGGCCTGCACGAACGTCTGGTTGCGCACGTCGCCTTGCGCCTGCCCGGCGGGCGGCGGCAGAAGTTCAGCGACGCGGGCGTCCTCGGAGGCGGGCAGGCCGATGTGGAAGTCTGCGCCCATCGGCTCGGCCACCTCCTCACGGAAGAACGTCCCCACCGTGCGTCCGGTGATCCGGCGGATGACCTCGCCGACCAGATAACCCTGTGTCAGCGCGTGGTAGCCCGGCGCCGTGCCCGGCTCCCAGTAGGGCGCCTGCGCCGCCAGCAGCGCCGTGCACTTCTCCCAGTCGTAGAGATCGGCCTTGGCGAGTTTCTCCTTCCAGCCCGACAGGCCCGCCGCATGGCTCATCAGGTGGCTGACCTTCACGCCCGCTTTGC
>JANNVF010000201.1:0-5328 GCA_031414315.1 Hyphomonadaceae bacterium
TGCTGATCGCCGACGAGGGCTCCTATGTGAGCTATCTGGAAGGCTGCACGGCGCCGAGCCGCGACGAAAACCAGCTGCATGCGGCGGTGGTGGAACTGGTCGCGATGAAGGATTCCGAGATCAAATACTCGACGGTGCAGAACTGGGTCCCCGGCGACAAGAACGGCAAGGGCGGGGTCTACAATTTCGTCACCAAGCGCGGCGACTGCCGCGGGCCGCGCTCGAAAATCTCGTGGACGCAGGTGGAGACGGGCTCCGCGATCACCTGGAAATACCCGAGTTGCATCCTGCGCGGCGATGATTCCAGCGGCGAGTTCTACTCGATCGCCATCACCAACGGGCGCCAGCAGGCCGACACCGGCACCAAGATGATCCACCTCGGCAGGAACACGAAGTCGCGGATCATCTCCAAGGGCATCTCGGCGGGCCGCGCGCAGAACACCTACCGCGGCCTCGTCTCCATCCACGCCAAGGCCGCGAACGCGCGCAACTTCACCCAGTGCGACTCGCTGCTGATCGGCGACAAGTGCGGAGCGCACACCGTGCCCTACGTCGAAGCCCGCAACGCCAGCGCGCAGCTGGAGCATGAAGCGACGACCACGCGGCTCTCCGAAGACCAGCTCTTCTACATGCGCTCGCGCGGCGTGCCGGAGGAGGAAGCCGTGGCCCTGCTCGTCAACGGCTTCGTGCGCGACGTGCTGCAGCAACTGCCGATGGAGTTCGCGGTGGAAGCGCAGAAGCTGGTGGCGGTGAGTCTTGAGGGGAGCGTGGGATGATCCGCGCCATCGATCACGTGCAGATCGCTATCCCCGTCGGCGGCGAGGAGAAAGCACGGCCGTTCTATCGCGACGTGCTCGGCCTCACCGAAGTCCCGAAGCCGGCGAAGCAGGCCGCGCGCGGCGGCCTCTGGTTCGAGGCGGGCGCGGTGAAGGTGCATCTCGGCGTCGAGCAGGACTTCCGCGCCAACGACAAGGCGCACGTGGCGTTTCTCGTGGACGACGTCCGCGCGCTGGTGGATGACGCCCGCGTCGGCGGCTACCGCGTGCGCGATGGCGACCCACTGGAGGGCCATATCCGCGCCTTCCTCTACGATCCCTTCGGCAACCGCATTGAGATCCTGAAACCGCTCTGATGCTTGAAATCAACAACCTCCACGTCGCCGTCGGCGGCGCCGACATCCTGAAGGGCCTGACGCTCACCGTGCCTGCGGGCGAGGTGCACGCGATCATGGGGCCGAACGGCGCCGGCAAGTCGACCCTCAGCTACGCGCTGACAGGGCGCGCGGGCTATGAACCGACACGAGGCGGCGTGACACTCGATGGCGTCGATCTCCTCGCGATGGAGCCGGAAGAACGCGCCGCGAAGGGGTTGTTCCTCTCCTTCCAGTATCCGCTCGAAATCCCCGGCGTGCCGACCATGACGTTCCTCAAGGCCGCCCTCAACGCGCAGCGCAAGGCGCGCGGCGAGGCCGAGATGAGCGCCACCGAGATTCTCAAGCTGGTGCGCGCGAAGGCCGAAGATCTCCGCATCACGCCGGACATGCTGAAGCGCCCGCTTAACGTCGGGTTTTCCGGCGGCGAGAAGAAGCGGATGGAAATTCTGCAGATGTTGGTGCTGGCGCCGCGCTTCGCGATCCTCGACGAAACCGATTCCGGGCTCGATATCGATGCGCTGCGCATCGTCGCCGACGGCGTCAACGCCCTGCGCTCGCCCGAACGCGCGATGCTCGTCATCACGCACTATCAGCGCCTGCTCGATTACATCCGCCCTGATCGCGTGCACGTGCTTGTCGACGGCGCCATCGTCGACACCGGCGGGCCGGAGCTTGCGCTCGCGCTGGAAGAAGGGGGGTACGACAAGTACCTCGCCGCGGCATGAACGCGGGATCCGTCACCAGACTGCGTGCAGAATCGACACCGCTGCCGACGCGACGCGTCGAGGCGTGGAAGTATTCCGACCTTGCCGCCGTCCTTCCCGACGTCACGCTCGTCGCCGGCGCCGGCAGCGTGATTGAACTGCTCGCGGGTCATGTGGAGCGCCTTGAGGTCGCGTCCGGAGAAAGCGTTCTCAACGTTGACCGCTTCACATCCGGTGCGCTCGAACCGCGCGCGTTCAGCGCCACGGTTGCCGCCGGCGGAACGTTGACGCGCATCGTGATACAGTCGGCGTCGAACGGCGTGCTGCTTGGCCACATCCGCGTGCGGCTGTGCGCGGGCGCGACGTTCCGTCAGTTCATCTACGCCGAGGGCGCGAAGCTCGCGCGCATGGAGACGGTGGTCACGGTCGAGGGCGAGGGCGCGACGGTGGAGCTGAACGGCGTCTATCTCGCAGGCAGGGGACGCCACGCCGATCTCACCAGCATCGTGGAACACATGCAGCCCGGCGGCGTCACGCGCCAGCTGATCAAAGGCGCGGCGCGCGCCGGTGGACGCGGCGTGTTTCAGGGCAAGATCCTCGTCGCGGCCGGCGCGCAGCACACCGACGCGCGGCAGAACCATCATGCGCTGCTGCTGGAAGACGGCGCCGAAGTGTTCGCCAAGCCGGAACTTGAAATCCACGCCGACGACGTCCAGTGCGCGCACGGTAATACCGTCGGCGGGCTGGACGCGAACGCGCTGTTCTACATGCGCTCGCGCGGTATTTCCGAAACCGAGGCGCGCGCGTTGCTGGTCGAGGCGTTCCTGATCGACGCTGTCCCCGACGATCTGCCCGCAGACCTGCACGGCGAAATTCTCTCGCGCATCCGCGCCTGGCTCGGAGGCGCGCCGTGAGCTTCAACGTCGAGGCGATCCGCCAGCAGTTCATGATCATGAAGCGCGAGGTGAACGGCAAGCCGCTCGTCTATCTCGACAGCGCCGCGTCCGCGCAGAAGCCCAACGCCGTGCTGGAGGCGATGGCGGCGGCGATGCTCGGCTCCTACGCCAACGTGCATCGCGGCCTGCACACGCTCGCCAACGAAACCACCGAAGCCTACGAGGACGCCCGGGCTGCGGTGCAGGAACTGATCAACGCGGCGTCGCCATCCAGCATCGTGTTCACCAAGGGCGCCACGCACGCGATCAACATCGTGGCGGCCGGCATCGAGATCGCACCTGGCGACGAGATCGTGCTCTCGGTGATGGAGCACCATTCCAACATCGTGCCGTGGCACTTCCTGCGCGAACGCCGTGGCGCGGTGCTCCGGTGGATCGATGTGGACGACGACGGCGCCATCGACCTCGATGCGCTCGACGCGCTCATCGGCCCGCGCACCAAGATGGTGGCGATCACCCACATGTCCAACGTGCTCGGCACGCCGACCCGCGCGGGCGACATCATCGCTTTGGCGCACGCCAAGGGTGTCCCGGTGCTGCTCGACGGCTGCCAGGCGGTGGTCCACGGCGGCGTCGACGTGACGGAGCTCGACGCCGACTATTACGTGTTCTCCGCCCACAAGCTCTACGGCCCCACCGGCATCGGCGTGCTCTACGGCAAGGAGGAGCGGCTCGCGACGCTGCCCCCGTTCGAGGGCGGCGGCGAAATGATCGAGAGCGTGGCGCAGGAGGCCATTACCTACAACGGCCCGCCGCATCGCTTCGAGGCCGGCACGCCGCCGATCCTGGAAGCCATCGGCCTGCGCGCCGCGATAGACTGGCTGCGCGGGCTCGACCGCGAGGCCATCGCGGTGCACGAGATCACCCTGCGCGACAAGCTCACCGAGGCGCTGCAGGGGCTGAAGTACGTCGCGCTCTACGGCCAGGCGCCGGACAAGGGCGCCATCGTGGCTTTCAATCTCGACGGCGCGCACCCACATGATGTGGCCCAGATCGTCGATCGGCACGGTGTCGCGATCCGCGCGGGCCACCATTGCGCGCAACCGCTGATGACGCGGCTCGGCGTGCAGGCGACGGCGCGGGCGAGCATCGGGCTCTACAACACCGAACACGACATCGACGTGTTCATCGAAGCGCTCGCAAAAGCGCACAAGATGCTGACCTGAGGACGGACATGGACGGCCAGACCATCACCGAAACGCCCACCACGCTCCCGCCGGAGGAGCTTGCGCGGCTTACCGATGCGCTGATTGCGGAGTTGAAAACGGTCCACGATCCGGAAATCCCGGTCGACATCTACGAGCTCGGCCTCATCTACAAGGTCGACGTGGACGACGACTACAACGTCACGGTGGAGATGACGCTGACCGCGCCGGGCTGCCCGGTGGCTGGCGAAATGCCTACGTGGGTGGAGGAAGCGGCGCTGCGCGTGCCCGGCGTGAAGACCGCCAAGGCCAACCTCGTGTTCGATCCGCCGTGGACACCCGCGCGGATGAGCGACGAGGCGAAACTTGAGTTGAATATGTTGTAGGGTGCATTAGCGCGCAGCGCGTAATGCACCAATGTCGTTCGGCGCAAAGGTGGTGCATTACGGCCTTCGGCCTAATGCACCCTACGTTTTTGAGAATGGACCATGGCCCGTCAAAGACCCAAAGTCGTATCCCTCACCGACGCTGCCGCCGAGCAGGTGAAGGCGATCATGTCGGCGTCGGCCAAGCCTTACCTGCGCGTCGGCGTGAAGAACGGCGGCTGCGCGGGCATGGAATACGTCATGGAATACGCCGACGCCGTGGAGCCGCTCGACGAGGTGGTCGACGACAAGGACGTGAAGATACTGATCAAGGCCAACGCGGTGTTGTTCCTGCTCGGCTCCACCATCGATCACGAGACGACGAAGCTCGCGTCCAAGTTCGTGTTCCGCAATCCCAACCAGACCGACGCGTGCGGCTGCGGCGAAAGCGTGACGATCACACCCGCGAAGGAAGACGCCTGAGATGGCGTCCGACAGTTTCCACGCCTTCGTGCGGGAGCTGCTGGAAGGTCTTGGCCCCGTCACGATCAAGAAGTTCTTCGGCGGTGGCGGCGTCTACGCCGACGGCGTGATGTTCGCGATGCTGGCCGGCGACGCGATCTATCTCAAGGCCGATGATGCGCTGAAGCGTGATCTCGGCGCGGAAGGCTCCGGCCCATTCATCTGGACGCCGTCGTCGGGACCGAAGGCCGGCCAGCAGGTGTAGATGAGCTTCTGGCGCATGCCCGACGCCGCGCTCGACGACCCCGACGATGCGGTGCGTTGGGCGCGCCGCGCATTGGACGTGGCGCGACGGGCGCCGGCCAAAGGCAAGGCGCGAACGAAACGCGCCGCGAAATAAGGGGATTGGCGCCCCCGCAATCCGACACGTCCGTACCGACGGCTTCAGCCGGCCCCTTGGTGTTTTCTCTTGTGCGCCAAGACTTGCTGCACCTGCCGGCGGTCGCCGGCGGTACGAAACTGCGCCCATCAATTCGGTTGAGT
>JANNVF010000202.1:0-3396 GCA_031414315.1 Hyphomonadaceae bacterium
CGCCGTGCGCCAGGCCATCAACGCCAACCTCGATCTCACCACCGGCCCGTTGCAGGTGCTGAAGGTGAAGCTCGACCGCACGCGGCTCGCATTCGTGCTGAACGACGGCTACCTCGCGGCCACCGTGTCGGAGCTGCACATGTATGGCGGCAACGGTTCGGGACGGTTCGAGGTCGATGCGCGCGCGCCGCAGGTCACCATCCGCAACGAGCTGGCGGTGCAGCAGGTGGACGCCAAGGCGTTCTTCACCGACGCGATCGGCTTCAACAACCTGGAAGGCACGGCCAAGCTCGACTGGGGCTTTTCCAGTACGGGCCGCAACCAGAAGGAGATGATCTCGTCGCTGTCGGGCACCGGCGCCGTCACCTTCAAGGATGGCGCGATCAGAGGCGTCGATCTCGGCGGCGTCTCGCGCACCATCCGCAACGCCTTGCGGCGGGAACTCGTGTCGCCGACGGCGCGTACCCCTTTCACGAATTTCAGCGCCACCTTCAAGGCGGCCGATGGCGTGGTCGCGACGCAGGATCTGAGGCTCGACACGGCGAATGCGAAGATCACCGCGATCGGCGTCATCGACGCCGGCCAGCGCACTCTAGATCTCCGCCTCGTGCCGCGTCTGGGAAGCACCGGTCTGCCGGTCCCGTTCCGGGCCTCGGGGCCATGGACGGGCATCACCTACGCTTCCGACATCCTCGGACGCGCCCGTCCCGGCATCGAGGCGCGCGTCCGGGCGGTGATGGCCAAGGCGCCGCGCAGGTAAGAGGTCGTGGCGTCCCGTCCGCCGATACGTTAACGATTGTATTGGGAAAAGTTTAGGGGAAGTGGATTATGAGCGCCGTGACAGAGGGCCTGGGCAGCTACGGAATCTGGATCGTGCCGGCGGTGCTGGGCGCGCTGGGCCTGCTGCTGTTTTTTCGCGGTGTCGGCGCCCTCGGCAGCCGGCCCCTGTCGGGTGCATTCGGCGCGCTGACCGGCGGCACGTTCATGGCGCTGGGCGCTGCGGCCGGGCTGCTCGGCCTCAACTTCCTCACCTACAACCGCCTCAGCCACGAACAGCAGGTGGCTGAAGTCCACTTCAAGCAGACCGGCCCCTCCGCCTACGTGGCCGACGTGAAGCTGCCCGAGGGCAAGAGCCAGGTCTGCACGCTGGCGGACGGAACGTCAGGCGACTGCAACATCCTCGGCGACGAATGGCAGATCGACGCCCGCGTGCTGAAGTGGAAGCCGTGGGCCAACGTGGCGGGCTTCGACGCCAACTACCGGCTGGAGCGGATGGCCGGCCGCTACACCGACATCAACGCCGAACGCAGCGCCCCGCGCAGCGTCTATCAGCTCTCCGAAAACCCGGGCCTCGATCTGTGGGCCATCGCGCGCAAGTACGGCGGGCAGGTGCCTCTGGTCGACGCCCAGTACGGCAGCGCCACCTACATCCCGATGGCGGACGGTGCGGTCTACTACGTGACCATGAGCCAGTCGGGCCTGCTGGCGCGGCCCGCAAACGATCAGGCGCGCACGGCGGTGACGGGCTGGAAGTAGCATCGACGGCGACACCAGGAGAAGGAGCGCGACGATGGCGTTTCCGCTATCCGGATTGCTTCGTGTCTTTGCGCTGCTCTGCCTGAGCGCGTGCGCCGCTGCGCCTGCGTCCGTGATCACACCGCCGCCCAGCGTGCTGCGCGTGACGCCGGTTGCGGAAAAGATCGTGGACCGCCTGCCGGCTGGCCCGCTCTATTGGCGGATTGAGACCTTCGCGACGGCAGGGGAGGCGCAGGCGGCGGCCGGACCGTTCTCGCTGACCACGGAAGCGGCGGGCAAGGCATGGCTGGCGACGCTGGGCCCGCGCACCATGGCGGCGGCGCGCGGCAGGCTTGTCGCGGACATTGGTCCGGCGCCCGTCATTGATGCGCCGCGCTATCTGCTCCGGATCAACCGCGCCGGTGGGCCACCCGGCGCCGTCACCAGCGTGCACACGCATCCGGGATCGGAGGCGTTCTATGTGCTCACCGGCCAGCTCAGCCAGAAGACCGCGCACGGAGTCGCCCGCGTCGATGCGGGCCACGCGATGAATGGCCATGGGCCCGGCATGGTGATGCAGCTGACCAGCACTGGCGCGACCGACCTCGATCAACTGGTCTTTTTCGTCGTCGACGCCAGCAAGCCGTTCTCGTCGCCCGCCACGTTCGAGTAGCTACTTCGGCGTGCGTTTGCCGCGCGCGATCTCCGTGGACAGCGCATCGAGCTTCGGCGCCCAGAACGCGCGGAACTGCTCCAGCCACGCGTCGATGTCTTGCAGGGGATCGGCGTCGACGGCGTAGATGCGCCGTGCGCCATCTACCCGCACGGTGGCGAAACCGTTGTCGCGCAGCACTTTCAGATGCTGCGACACCGCCGCCTGCGTGATCGAGAATTCCCGCTGGATGACGTCGGCGACCGCGCCCGCCGCGTGTTCGCCATCGGCCAGCAGCTCGAGAATGCGTCGCCGCACCGGGTCACCGAGGACATCGAAAGCGTGCATCAGGCGCCGTCGGGCGGCGGTGCGCCGGTGTAGAACGCGATGGTGCGCCTGGCCGATGCGCGCGCCACTGCGGGCGCTTCTCCGCCAGCGATCGCCGCCTCGCCCCAGGCGTCGCCACTGCCGGTGATGAGCGCCTTGCCCTCCGGCACTGTGTGGAAGGTGGCCTCATCCATTTTCGCTGCGACCGGATCCGCCAGGTGCAGCGCGAGCCCGAGCAGACCCAGCTCCCAGCCGACGCCCACGGCGCCCGGTCCGTATTTCGCCCAGTGCTCGGAGACCGGCGCGATGTGGGTCAGCGCCAGCCGCGCGCGGTTCGCGCCTTCCGCAGCGAGGCGGACTTCAACCCAGCTTGTTTCCGCGCCGAACTCCCAAGTCATCGCCAGAAACGTCGGCTTCTCGCAGTCCGTGATGACGCCGCCGGCGTTGCCGGTGATCTGGAAGCGCCCGCCGCGCTTGAGATCGCCGCTGACGGGCGCGAACCAGCGCGGGATGCGCTCCGCCGTGGTCAGCGCGTCCCACAGGTCGTCGATCGTGGTGTCGTAGCTGCGGACGAGGGTGACCGCGCGAACAGGCTTGCCGTCGCGCTCCAGCGCGGCAACCGAGCGCTCCACCGCGCCGAGGTGACGTTCGACGTCAAAGGACATGGGCGCCTCATCATTTTAGTTTCAACTTATATAAGCTTATGATTGTAAATGAGTCAATCAGCCTGAATCAGAAAATAAACCTTGCAGTTAGGATTAAAAGCATACATAGATGGCGTGCGCCGTTCACGGGAGGGTCTCGAAGAGCTCCGAACCTTCAGACGAACGGGGCGCGGTCGAGCGTGGTGGCGATGGCGGGAAACCGTCGGAGCCTGTAGCTGCCCGGGGTGAAACAAACCC
>JANNVF010000203.1:0-4071 GCA_031414315.1 Hyphomonadaceae bacterium
AAGTTCCGAAACACGCCGCCGAACGAAGGCGCCGCCCAATCCCGTATCCGATGCGAACTGCGTCCAGGGCGCAACCTTCAGATCCTCGATCGTCGCCAGTCCCGCAATTTTCATTGCGAGCTTCGGCGACACGTCCGGGTAAGCGATCGTGCACATAAGGTCATAGAGTGGCGCCAGCACGGCGCCATCGGGCCCATAGAGCAGGGAATAGTTCTTTCCATGCGCGTCCGCATTGCCGACAATGAGATTGAAGATTGCCGCGTCGAGCAATTTCAACACTTCAAGCGCGGGGCGTGATGTGGCGTCACGCAACAACTGAAAGCCGACCTTGAACGTCGGTCCGCCTTCGGCCGCGTACTTATGCTCCGGCGGAATGCCGAGCGCCTGACAAAAATCTTCCTGATGCAGACGGCGAGCGACGCCCGCTTCATCGATGGCGCGATCGTAGCGTTCGACCAGCAGGAACGGGCGATCCTTGATGCGGTGCGCTTCCACGCCGGCCACAGACAGACCGACCGCTGATGCGAGGCGCATGGAGAACGCTTCGTTCTCGGTCGTTGCCGGAAACCGCGTCATTGGCGGCTTCAGAATGTGTGTGGTCGGCTGGCCGGGCGCCGGTAATGCTACGGCGCCGTCCACCAGCACGACGGGGATTTTCGATTGCGCGCCGGCAAGCGATAGCCGCAGGCCCTCATCGCCGGCGAGAAAGGGGCGCGTTGGTAGCGCATCGAGCATGGCGACGAGCGCGTTGTCGCCGAGCGGTTCGCGCGCCACCGCGCCGTCATAGGCAGGCGGCGTCTCGCCCTCCGGCCATAAGGTGAGCGCGCCGGCGACATCACCGCCGAGTGCTTTCAGAAAGGCAAAGTCGTTGCCCTTCGAGATGCCCAGCGCGCGTGCGACGGCGTCGCGCTGCGCTTCCTCGGGGAGGAGGCCGGCGAAGAAGGGGCGCGTGCGACGGCGATCGAACGGCTCGGCTTGTTTAGGGAGCGACCGTGACAGCGCGGGCGCGTTAGGATCGGCCAGCCAGTCGGGCGCATAGTCGAAAGTCATGTCGCCGTGCTCGTCGAGCCGCAATGTTCCGACGATCTCGTCGTTCCACCAGACGGAGAGAGCGCTCTTCATCCGCGCGCGCCTGGGCGGGGGGCGGGCAGGTCGATGCGGATGTCGCCACCGAGGGCGTCGAGGACGGCAAGCGCTTTCCCGAGCTGGGCTGTGGGCTTGCCCGCCTCCAGATCGACTATGAAGCGCAGGCCCACGCCGGCGGCGCCCGCGAGTTCGTCTTGTCGGAGGCTCAAGGCGCGCCGCGCCTTGCGAATGGTTTCGCCGAACTGGATCGGTGTCATGTTTCAGTCTTTCCCGCTCGGGAATATGAGATTCGCCATCCTCTTATCAAGAGAAATCTTTACCGAACGGGAAATATCGAGACCGCAGGTCTCCAAATCCTAGGAATTTTCCCGCTCGGGAATATCCAGGCGGGCCGGAACGGCGTCGATCTGCCCAGAAACGAGGGCGCGGATCAGCGCCTCGGGCCGGGTTGTGACCCCCAGCCGAAGCTTGGCTCGCTCGAGGTGCCGGCGGACGGTTGGCAGACGAATATCCAGCGCCACGCCGATCTCCGCGTCGCCGAGGCCGCGGCCATAAAGGTTAAGGCAGGTGCGTTCGCGCTCGGAAAGCTGCGGCGCTACTCCGCGTCCGTCCGATAGCCTCGCAAGCCGACAAACGTGTTCATGCGCAATCACGCTGATCCGCCGCGACGCCTTGCACGATAGGGGCGGAATGTCGTTGTGCTCGGACGCAAAGAAGCACGCGGCGCGGACATGGATGCTGGAATGCACCGGCACCGCGTAGCCGTGGCCGACATGAAACGCCTTGGCTTCCTCCATCATCCGCAATTGTTTCGGCGACATACCGGCGCGCACAATCGGGTCGCCCCAAATGAATGGCTCTAACGTCCGATGGGCACGACTGATAATCGGATCGATGCTCGAATAGCCGCCATCGTTATAGCGACGGCGCCACTCAGCGGGGTAGTTCGTCAAAAATATTCGAGTGTCCGAGGCTTCGGGAGAGTCGCCACAGAGATATGAAGCGTGCGGAAATCCCACGCTACGCGCGGCTTCAAACAGCGCGCCCGCAACGTGATCCACAGTCTCTGCGCTTTCACACAGCGCATAAAACTCGCCGATTACGCCTAGCGTATCCATGCCCACCCATGAGCCTGCGCCGCTCAAAGCATTAACGAAGACCACGTCTCTCCAGTTGTAATACGCGATGAGTCACACGTTGGATCAAGCGACCCCCCCAATAGGAGACCACTGTCTTCGCGTCGCCTTTGGTGACTTGTCACCAATGAATAAGGTTACTTTTCCTGTCCCGGCAGACGCGTCGTATTCGTTGACTATCGGGCAGTTGAAAGGCCTCGCGGGAAGTTGAAGGACCGGGTGAGATCGCCGCTCATTCCTGCGCAAGAGCGCGGGATGGGAGGGAGCGATGGGCTGGCGTATCGTGATCGCGCTGATCTTAATGATCGTAGGCTTCAACGCCGCGACGCAATTCATCGCGCACGTGTTCGCCTATCAACCTGCGCTCGGTGAGCCACTTCTCACGATCGGCGAGACACGCATTTATGCGCCGTGGTCGGTCATTGCCTGGGACGGGCGCTGGGCCGAGCGTTTTGCGCGGCCATTCGCCATCTCGCGCCTCATCACTTTTGCGAGCGTCGCCGTCGCGGCGGCGGTCGCGGCGAGCGCGCTGGTAAAGTCGCGCGCGCCCAAACCATTCGGCGCCGCCGCTTGGGGCGACTTTGCTGATTGTGAAGCTGCTGGGCTGTTCGCGCCGCAGGGTACGGTCCTCGGCAAGTTTGCCGGCGAGATTCTGTGCTTCGATGGCCCCGAGCATCAATTGCTCGTCGGCGCTTCTCGCTCGGGCAAGGGGCGCGGCCATGTCGTCCCGACGCTGCTGACCTGGCCACGGTCCGCCTTGGTGCTCGACGTGAAGGGCGAACTCGCCGATGGCGACCCGCGCGTCGGCTTTCCCGGTACGGCCGGATTTCGCGAGACGATTGGCCCTGTGTTGCGCTTCGCGCCCACGCGCGGGGACTCGATTGCATTCAACCCACTCTTCGAGGTGCGTCTCGGCGCCGACGAAGTGCGCGACGTTCAGAACATAGTCGAGATCATTGTCGATCCCGCCGGCGACGGGCGCCATCAGGATTTCTGGGACCGCTCCGCCAAGCAGGTGATCGTCGGCGTGATCCTCCACGTCCTCTATGCCGAGCCGCCGTCTCGAAAGAACCTGGCTACCGTGCGCGAGAAGCTGCGCGACCTCCAGACCACCGCCGACGAGATGCGCACGACCCTGCATCGGCGCAATCCGGCGACGAACGTGCCGGAAGTGCATCCCGAAGTGCTGCACGCTGCCGAGAGTTTTCTCGCGGGCGAGGAGCGCTTGCAATCGGGCGTCAAGGCGACGGCGGAGAGCTTCTTCGGTCTGTTCGCCGATCCGATCGTGGCGGCAAAGACCGCGACCTCAGATTTGCGCGTCGGCGATCTGATGTGCGGCGCAAAGCCAGTGACGCTCTTTCTGCAGCCGCCACCGTCGGACGCACAACGCCTCATGCCCTTGATGCGGCTCATCCTGAACCAGATCGCGCGCGCCCTCATGGAAAAGCAGACCCAAGACGCGCAAGGGCGAGAGAAAAAGCATTCGTTACTGCTCGTCCTCGACGAATTTCCCCAGCTCGGCCGAATGCCGTTCTTCGAGACGGCGATGGGCGCGATGGCGGGTTATGGACTCAAATCCTACCTGGTCTGCCAGAGCCTCAATCACATCACGCGCGCCTATGGCCGTGACAATGTCATTCTCGACAATTGTCATATCGTGACGGCGTTCGCCGCCGCGGACATGGACACTGCGAAGGCGCTCGCCGCGATGGCCGGCGAAGTCTGGGAGATGCGCCCCCAAGAATCGGTGGATCGGCCGCGCGCGCTGCTCTTTGCGCGGGGCTCGACGACGATGCGCGAAGAGCGGCGGCCCTTGCTGCTTCCGGGCGATGTCCGCGCGCTGGCGCAG
>JANNVF010000204.1:0-4843 GCA_031414315.1 Hyphomonadaceae bacterium
GGAGTTTAGATCGGGCCGGTACCCGGCCGGATTTTTTTTGCCTCGCGTGATGGCGGGCATGGGGTTTGCGCGCGCGAGGGTGGGGAGTGAGGCGGCGCCAATCCCCGTATTTTGAAGCCCTTCGCGCCCGCGCGGCGGCGAAGGGCTTCACACGTCGACCTGTTCCACCGGCGCCGGCTCCGGCCCCTCGACAAAATCCAGAATGTCACCGGGCTTGCAGCCGAGCGCGGCGCAGATGCGCGACAGCGTGTCGAAGCGCACGCCTTTGACCTTGCCGGTGCGCAGCAGCGACAGGTTCGCCTCGGTGATCCCCACCTCGGCGGCGAGATCCTTCGCGCGCATCTTGCGCAGCGCGAGCATCACATCGAGGCGAACGATCACCGGCATGCGTTCAGATGATCTGGTCGGCGTCGGTCTTGATCTCGACCGCGAGCGCCCAGATGCGCCCGATCAACGCCACCGCCCCGCCGAGGAGCGCGAGCACGATCGCCCAGCCCTGCAGGTCAATGTCGAAGGTCGACGAGTGGTCGATCCAGACCTTTGCGGTCGGAACGATGAACACCACCGCAGCGCCGCACCAGCCCATCGCGGAGCCGATACGTTCGATGTCCTTTGCGTTGGCTTCAGTGAAGACATCGCCTTCCGCGACCCGCCCGAAGACGCGCTGCGCACACCACAGACCGCTCATCAGGATGAGCGCGGGCATGGACTCCAGGACCCGCATGAGAACGTCCGGAAAAAACGTGCTCCAGTCGGCAGTGCGCGCGCTCTGCACCAAGCGTACGACCGGAAAGACGACAAGGTCGCCGACGACGCCCGCCGCGATTACCCAGAATGCGACCGCACTCAGCGTCTGGTTCTCGCTGCCGCGCTTGCGGATATCAACGATTTTGGCGCCTGCCACGAGTGTCATGGATCTACCTCGATAACGTCAAACGATCTGGTCGTTTTCCTGCTTCAGCGACGCCGCCACCTCCACGACGTTGCGCACGACGCGGCCGATCAGCGACAAGAGCAGGCCGAGCCCGACGAGCGCGATGTTCGTGGGCTCGATGCGCAAATCGAAACCAAACGAGCCGTTCACCCAGTTCTCCAGCGTCGGCACGACGGCGAGCGCGAGGATGCCGGCCCACAGCAGCGCGTTGCCGACGTTGCCCAGCATCTGCATGGTCGCTGGCCCCCAGACCTCGCCGCGCGACAGGCGCCCGAGGTAGGCGCGCGCGTCCCACAGCGCCCAGATCAGCGCGATCGCCGGCGCCGCGTTGAGCACGTTGCGCGCCACTTCGCTGAACGCCTCGCCCTCGCCGTAGCGCTCGCCGCGCGCCGCCTCGATCAGCGGTTCGGCGATGCCGCTGCCCAGGACAGACAGCAGCGCAATCACGAACAGACCCGTCGCCAGCGGCTGCAACCGGCTCGCTTCGGCCGCCGCGCGGATGACCGCGTCTTCCCACTTCTTGTCCATTGCACGCCCCGTCGTTGCAGTTCCGCAAGAAATTATTGTTTTACAATAATTTTGTCAAGCGGCGGCGCGCATGGTTAAGGCTTGGTCAACCGATGCGACGTGACATGCTGGCAAGAAGAGATTCGCCAAGCCATGCCACTGATCACCCACGCCCTCCTCTACACGGGCTACGCGCTCCTCGCGCTGACCACCGGACTGGCGCTCGCCCAGGTGGGAGACGCCACCGGCGCGGAAGCGACGCTGGGCGCGCTCTCGCTGTTCTGCGCGTGTGCGGTGACGCATGCGGGCCTGTCGGCTGCGCACGCCGCCGGCGCCATCGGGCGCAGCGAGAAGAAGCAGAAGGCGGAAATGGACAAGCTCCGCGCCGCCCACAAGGAAGTGGTGTCGGAGATGGACGCCATCGGCGACCGGATCGACCGGCTCGACACCGCCGTCACGGAAGTCGCGCACCGGCGCATCGAGGCGCCCGTGCAGCCCGAGATCAAGCTGATCGACCAGATCGTCGACAAGCTCGGCCGGCAGATGGACCAGCGCATGGACGAGTTCCGCCGCGTCGCCGGACCCGCCATCGGGATGAGCCCCGCGTCGCGCGACAACAACAGCGCCATCGCCATCGTCCGCGATGCGCTGGATGAAAATCGTGTGGAGCTCTATCTCCAGCCCACGGTCGCTTTGCCGCAAAGACGCACCGCGTTCTACGAAGGCTTCACGCGCCTGAAGGACCACGACGGCCGCATCATCCTGCCCGGCGAGTTCATGCCCGCCGCCGAGCGTGCGGGCCTGATGACGCTGATCGACAACATGCTGCTGTTTCGCTGCGTGCAGATCGTGAAGAAGCTGGCGCAGAAGGATCGCCGCGTCGGCATCTTCTGCAACATCACGCCGAAGGCGCTGGCCGATGACGCGTTCTTCCCGCAATTCCTCGACTTCCTGCGCGAGCACAAGGAGATGGCCGGCGCGCTGATCTTCGAGTTTCCGCAGGACGCGTTCGAGGCGCGCACCGGCATCGAGGCCCGCGCGATGGGCAAGCTCGCCGACCTCGGCTTCCGCTTCTCCATCGACAAGGTGACGAAACTCGACGTCGATCTGGTCGACATGGAGCGCGCCGGCGTGCGTTTCTTCAAGGCGTCGGCCCGGTTGCTGATCGACGCGATCGTGCAGGACGGCGTGCGCCCGAAATCCTCGATCACCCGCGAGATCGCCGCCAACGACGTGGCCGCCATCTTCACCCGCTACGGCATCGACGTGATCGCCGAGCGCATCGAGGACGAGGCCACCGTCGTCGACATCCTCGAACTCGAAATCCCCTACGCCCAGGGCCACCTGTTCGGCGCGCCGCGCGCGATCAAGGAAAGCCTGATGGAAGAGACCGCGCCCCCGCCAGGGATGTTCGGGCGCGGGGCGGCCGCCTGAAATTTTTTTGGGTCCGGCGGGTTCGCTGGACCATCCAGAACGCTCAGAGCACTCATCGCGGCGGCTGACGATCGGGGATAGATCTTCGCTTTTCGCTCTCGCTCACGCCTCCTTTCTGGAGCGCGGACGCCCTCGTCCGCGCGCTTTGTCCGTCATCCGGCATGGACGAGGGCGCCCACGCTTCGATTACGCACCAGTCTACCACGCCGCACGGCGACGCGAACTGAGCGCGCCGCGCCATGAGCGTTTTGCGCGACCATCATATCCGGTGAGACGGCTCCGAAGGCAGTTCTGCGTCGACACGCCGGTCCCGGATGCGTGTTCTGAGAGTAACGCTGAACAGACACCGCGCGTGACCCCCAACAGATCGGCGCGCGGCCGGCTGGACCACCCGTCGCCGATCTGGCAGGGAGGCCGCGCCATGCGCACGCCGCCTGCACCATGACGCGAGAGACCGTCGGCGTCGTTGTCGTCACCTACAACTCGCGCGCGCATTTCCCCCGCCTCAAGGCGGCGCTCGAAGCGCAGACCCATCCGTACAGGCTCATCGTCGTCGACAACGCGTCGCGTCCCGATCAGCGCCCGCTGTCGACCGACATGCCGGCCGGCGCGCAGATCGAGCAGATGGATGCCAACACCGGTTTCGCCGCCGGCAACAATCGCGCCGTCGAACGCTTCGACATGCCGCTCGTGGCGCTGCTCAACCCGGATGCGTTTCCCGAACCCGACTGGCTCGCGCGCCTCGTCGCCGCCGCGCGCGCGCATCCCGACGCCGCCGCGTTCGGCTCCACGCAGATTGCAGCGGACGATCCCACGCGCTTCGACGGGCTCGGCGATTGCTACCACGTCGCCGGCATCCCCTGGCGCGGCGGGTACGGCTGGCCGGTCAGCGCCGGCGCGCAGGGTGGCGACGCGTTCAGCCCGTGCGCTGCCGCCGCGCTTTACCGGCGCGACGTGTGGGCAGAGCTCGGCGGCTTCGACGAACGCTTCTTCTGCTATTGCGAGGATGTCGATCTCGGCTTCCGCATCCGGCTCGCGGGCCACCGCGTCGTGCAGGTCGCCGACGCCGTGGTGCATCACGTCGGCGGCGCCTCGTCGGGGCCGCGCTCGGACTTCGCGGTCTATCACGGCACGCGCAACCGGCTGTGGACCTACGTGAAGAACATGCCCGGCGCGGCGTTCTGGATCTTCCTGCCCGCGCACGCCGCGATGACGGCGTGCTTCCTGACGATCTCGCCGTTCCGGGGAACAGGGCCGGCGACGCGGCGCGGTGTGTGGCACGCGTTGCGCGACTTGGCGCCCGTCCTGCGCGCGCGCGACGTCCTCCAGCGATCGCGCAAAGCATCGGTTGCGACGCTGCTCAAGGCCATGGCCTGGTCGCCGCTGAAGATGCTCGCCCGCGCGCCGGTGTTGCAAAAGACGCCGTAACGCCGTTCTATCCGGCCAGGCGCGGGCGTGATGTAGTGGTAGCCTGAAAGCTTCCCAAGCTTTTCGTGCGGGTTCGATTCCCGCCGCCCGCTCCAGCCTTCTTGCCTGGTCGCGCTTCCTGTCGAAAAACTGCGCACACTTTTTCGGGAAGCGCTCGCCTACGGCCCCGCCACCGTCGTGCGATGCAGCACGCGCTGGTGGCCTTCGTAGCCGCCGGTCGCGCGGTGCAGCAGGCAGCGGTTGTCCCACATCACCAGCATGTCGGGCTTCCATGAATGGCGGTACTGGAACGCCTCGCCGACCTGGTGCTGGAAGAGTTCGACGAGGAAGGTCCAGCCTTCCTCTTCCGCCATACCGTCGATCGACACGGTGTAGCCGGGGTTGACGAACAGCGCCTTCCTGCCGGTTTCCGGATGCGTGCGCACCATCGGTTGCAGCCGCCGCTTGCGCGCTTCGACAGACGGACGGATGTCCATCGAGCGGCCCTTGTCGTTGTCGCCGTACATCCCGTCCGGCGCGTAGCCGCGCGCGGCGGAGTGC
>JANNVF010000205.1:0-4421 GCA_031414315.1 Hyphomonadaceae bacterium
GCGCGGGGCGTGTCGGAGGACGACGCCAAGAATTTCCTGGAGCCGACGCTGCGGGACTTCTTTCCCGATCCCTCCTCTTTCATCGACATGGACATCGCCGCGCGCGTGATCGAGGACGCGATCGTCTCGGGACGACCGACAGCGGTGTTCGCGGACTACGATGTGGACGGTGGCACCTCTGCTGCGCAACTCGTCCGCTACTTCCGGGCACGCGGTCGCGTACTGCAGATCTACGTGCCGGACCGAATGCTTGAAGGCTACGGCCCGTCGCCGATTGCGTTCGATCGCCTGAAGGCCATGGGCATCGAGCTTGTCATCACGGTGGATTGCGGCGCCGCCGCCGTCGAACCGCTGACGCATGCCGCGTCGCTTGGCCTCGACCTGGTTGTCATCGACCACCACCTCATGTCCGGTCCGCCGCCGCCGTCGCTGGCGTGCGTCAATCCAAATCGGCCCGATTGTCCTTCCAAACAGGGTGATCTGACCGCAGCGGGTGTGGTGATGGTGACGCTGGCCGCCGTCAACCGCGAAGCAAGGCGGCGCGGCTCCATCGGGTCAAACAATCTGCCGGACCTGATGCAGAACCTCGATCTGGCGGCGCTCGGCACGGTGTGTGACGTGGCGCCGCTCACCAACTTCAATCGCGCGATGGTGGCGCAGGGACTGCGGGTACTGTCGCAAGGCAAGAACACAGGCCTGAAGGCGCTGGCGGAAAGCGCGGGCAAGGCGTCGTGCGGCAGCGTGTACGATCTTGGATTTGTGCTGGGTCCGCGCCTGAACGCTGGCGGCCGCGTGGGCGATGCATCGCTGGCGACGCGCATTCTCTCCACCGAGGATCCGGCCGAAGCCGCCGATCTCGCGGCGCAACTGGAAGAGCTCAACGTCGAGCGCCGCCAGAAGGAAGCCGACATGCTCGCCCTCGCCACGACGATGGCGGAGGTAGAGGCGCTGACCCGCGCGGTGGCGGTGGTCGGTGACCCCTCCTGGCATCCAGGTGTCATCGGGATCGCGGCGGGGCGGCTCAAGGACAAGATCATGAAGCCCGCGATCGTGCTCGGCGGCGGCGGGCCGAACGAGGCGTGCAAGGGATCGGGCCGGTCGGTGCAGGGCGTCAATTTGGGGCACGCGGTGGCGGCGGCGGCCAAGGCGGGCATCCTCAAGTCCGGCGGCGGTCACGCCATGGCGGCGGGGCTCAGCATGGACTGGGACCGGATCGATGAGCTGCGCGATTTTCTGTCGGAGGCGCTGGGGCCAGAACTGGCGGCATCCGCCGGCGAGGCGCGCGCACTGTGGGTGGACGCTACCGCCTCCATCGCCGCCGCAGGCATCCCGTTGATGGACGCGCTGGACCGCATCGGCCCCTACGGCGTCGGCCACCCGGAGCCGGTGTTCGCCATCCCCGAGGTCCGCGTGCACTACGCCAGCGCCGTGAAGGGCGACCATGTCCGGTTCGTACTGGAGGACGCCCGGGGCGCACGCCTGCGCGGGATTTCCTTCCGCATCGCCCAGTCACCGCTCGGCGAAGCTATCCTCAAGCGCGAGGGCGCCTTTCACGCCGTGGTCAAGCTCAAGCGCGACACCTGGGGCGGCGGCGAACGGGTCGAGGCGGAGCTTCTGGACGCCGCGCTGGCCGGCTGACACACCCGGCAACGGCCGGGACCGACCGTTCAGGCCCCCAACTTGCACAGGCACGGGCGCCACCTGCGTTCCGTGGCGCGTCTGTGCGCGACCGGGACGTCCGGAAGCGTTCGAGGTCCGGTGGGTGGAGATTGCTGTGGACATGACCTATGGGGATGTCCGAATTGGTCATTCACCTCAACTACTTGCGGGAGAGCCGCCATTGCTGCGCGGCATGCTCAAGTCAAAGGCTGACAAGAAGGGCGACGCCGACCCCTCGGTCGAGACGTCCGACGACCTGGTGCGCCGGGTGGACGAAGACCGTTGGCTGGCCGCCCGCTTCGCCGAGCCGGCGGTGCGCCTGCGGCTGAGCGAGTTCTACGCGGTGGTCTACGAGATCGCCCGCATTCCCGAGAGCGTACGCGAGCCGGCGCTGGGCGACATCCGCCTGCAATGGTGGCGCGATGCCGTCGAAGAAATCTACGCCGGTCGCGGCGTCGCCAGGTTTCCAGCCGCTGAAGGCCTCGCCGCGCTCGTCCGCGAGACCAGCCTTGATCGCGCCCTCGTCGATCAGCTGATCGAGGCGCGGGGCAAGGATCTGGAAGACCGCCCGTTCGAGACCTGGCCGGAACTGGAGGCCTACGTCGACTCCACCGCCGGCGCCGTGATGCGGCTTGCCGCGAAGGTGTGTGCGCCGGATCTGGTGCAGACGCCGCAGTACATTGCGCTGTTCCGCAACGCCGGCCGGGTGTGGGGCTATACCGGCCTGGTGCGGTCGCTCGCGCTGTGGAACGAGCGCCGCCGCACGTTCTTCCCGCAGAAGCTGCTCGATCACGTGCACATGACACCGGACGACCTGTTCGCGGGCGCTACGACGCACGCCACGAGCTCCGCGTGCCGCGCAGTGCTGGAGCGTGCGGTGCACTGCCACAAGGAAGTGCGCCGCCTGACGTACGGCGCGCCGAAAGAGTTCTTTCCGGCGTACGGCTATGTCGCGCTGGTGTCGGACTACATGCGCGCACTCGATCGCCCGTACGACGGCGCGGCCAAGGTGCCGCTGTTCAAGCGCCAGCTCCGGCTGGTAGCGGCGTCTGCGACCGGTTCGCTCTAGCCTATTCGGCGGCAATTCGCGCGTCGCCCAACCATCCATCCAGATCCGCCAGCGCGCGCCGCGCCATCGCCTGTTTGCGCGCGCGGCCCTTGTCGACGCCCTTGAGGCGTTTTCCGTCCGGGGCAGTGGTCGGTTCAACCGAGAGCGGCGGGAAGAGGCCGAAGTTCACGTTCATCGGCTGGAACGAGCCCTTCTCCCCTGTGATGTGACCGCCGGTGACGTGCGCGATGAGCGCACCGAGCGCGGTGGTGACCGGGGGGTTAACGAGGGGCTGTCCCAACCGCTCCGCCGCCGCGAAGCGGCCCGCGAGCAATCCCATCGCGGCGCTTTCCACATACCCCTCCACGCCGGTGATCTGTCCGGCAAACCGCAGGCGCGGCGCGGCTTTCAGGCGCAGCGTCGCGTCGAGCAGCTTGGGTGAATTGAGGAACGTGTTGCGGTGAATGCCGCCGAGCCGGGCGAACTGGGCATTCTGCAGGCCGGGGATCATGCGGAAGATGTCGGTCTGCGCGCCGTGTTTCAACTTGGTTTGAAAGCCGACGATGTTGAACAGGGTGCCCAGCGCGTTGTCTTGCCGCAGCTGTACCACCGCGTGGGGCCAGCGGCCCGTGCGCGGATCATCGAGACCCACCGGCTTCATCGGGCCGAAGCGCAGCGTCTCGCGTCCCCGCTCGGCCATCACCTCGATCGGCAGGCAGCCTTCGAAGTAGGGCGTGTCCTTTTCCCAGTCCTTGAACGTGGTCTTGTCGCCGGCAAGGAGCGCGGAGATGAACGCTTCGTACTCGTCCTTGTTGAGCGGGCAGTTGACGTAAGCCGCCTTGTCGCCGCCGGGGCCTTCCTTGTTGTAGCGCGACTGCATCCACGCGACGGAGAAGTCGATGCTGTCGTGGTGCACGATCGGCGCGAGCGCATCGAAGAACGCAAGTTCCGCTTCGCCGGTGAGCCCGCCGATCGCTTCGCCGAGCGCCGGCGAAGTCAGCGGGCCTGTGGCGACGATAACGCTGTCCCAGTCTTCGGGCGGCAGGCCTTCGATCTCGCCGCGTTCGACCGTGATCAGCGGATGCGCGGTGAGTTTCGCGGTCACCGCCGCCGAAAATCCGTCGCGGTCCACCGCGAGCGCCGAGCCCGCCGGCACCTGGTGCACGTCGCCCGCCGCCATGATGATCGAACCGCAGCGCCGCAGCTCTGCGTGCAGCAGACCGACGGCGTTGTTCTCCCAGTCGTCGGAGCGGAACGAGTTGGAGCACACGAGTTCCGCGAAGCCTTCGGTCTTGTGCGCGGGCGTCATGCGCACCGGCCGCATCTCGTGTAGGACGACGGGCACGCTGGCGTTGGCGAGCGCCCACGCGGCTTCGGAACCGGCGAGGCCACCGCCGATGACGTGAACGGGTTGCGTGGTTTTGGACATTGCGCTTTGTTGCCCCGGGGCTGGGCTGGACGCAAGGATGGGGATGAGGATGCGCGCAGCGTTGATTGCAGCAGGTGTGGCGCTGGCGCTCAGCGGCGCAACGCTGGCGCAGACACCCACGCCGAGTCCGATGGCGGCGCACTACCGCGCATACGTCGCTGCGTTCAACACCAATGATTTCTATACCGCCGAGACAGAAGCAGAGCAGGCGCTGGCGGCGGCGGAGGCCACAGGCAGCAACCGCGTAGGCGCGCTGGCGTTCAACCTGGCCAAGCTGCGGGTCGT
>JANNVF010000206.1:0-4126 GCA_031414315.1 Hyphomonadaceae bacterium
CAACGCGACCCCGAGGCCGATCTTCTGGCGCGCCCAGTCGCTCGCCGTGCAGCCGAGGAAGCGGCGGAAGTCCCGCGCCATCTGCGGCTGGTCGAAATAGCCCGCCCCCAGCGCCGCCTCGATCCAGCGCGGCTCGCGCGCGTACTCGATTTCGTCGAACACCCGGCGGAAGCGGAAGATCGCCGCCAGCGTCTGCGCCGGCACGCCGACGCGGTCGGTGAAACGCCGCTGGAGCTGACGCGCCGACAGCGCGCAGGGATCGAGATGCGCGCCGTGCTCGAGATGGCGCACCATCGCGCGCAGATGCGGATCGATCTCGACGTTGTTGGTGGCCATCACCGCAGCGACGTAATGCTGCACCGCATCAATGCGCGCGTCCCATTCGGTGAGCGCCGTCACGTCCTTCAGCAGCGCCACCGCGCGGCTTCCCTTCGCGCACGCACCTTCGGCGCACGCGAGATCGATCTGCCGGTCGGTCACCTCGTTCATCGGCCGGCCGATGAAACCGCGCGCGCCATCCGGCTCGAACCGCACGCCCATCACCGCGAACGGCCCCGTCGCCTGCACCACCAGCGGCCGCGTGATCTGGCCCGCGAACAGCAGGCGCGGATGCGGGGTGGCGACGCCCCTGTCGAGGCGCACATACGGCGCGCCGAAATGGATCACGACTTCGGCACATCCGTCCGGGGGAATGCGCTGCGGGGCGTTGTCGCCGTCGTCAGGCGCATACACCCACACGCACCGCACCACATCGCGCAGCGCCGCATGCGGCTGCGTCTCGAAATACGGAGGGCCTGCGCCGATCATGCATTCAGCATTACGCCGTGATCGCGTGCGCGCAAGGTGGAATTGCGCATCTACCGCGCGCGCTCGCGCTCCACGTGCTCGGCAATATAGTCGCCGATCGCGTCGGCGACCTCGGGTTGCTCGAAGTACGATGTGTGGATCAGACACTTCCACGTCATCGCGTCTGTCGCCAGTTCGCTGATCGCTCCAGCATGATCCGCGCCCACATTGAGCAAAGACCACCGATACCGATCCAGCAGGGCCGTTGCCGCCGACGCCGCGCCCTCGCGCATGCGTTCCGCCACGACGCCACTCAGAACGAACGGCCGCACGCCATAGGTGTGAGACTGCGTGGACACGTTGCCGACGCCGACGAAGCCGTCGCGTCCGAACGCCATCCCGCGCAGGGCGCCGTTGACCGAGCTGTTGAGCCAGTCCCGCCCGACGATTTCCGCCACCAATCCAAACAGAAACCTGAAGACAAGATAGACGGCTAGAAAGATGAGCGGCGCGCCGAGAACGGCGAAAAGAAAAATCAGTAAACCGAGGTCGCCCGTCGTCAGTCCACCGAAGATCGCAAGACCGTCAAATCCGAATATATTTCCGATTTTTTCGTAGTGGGCGTCCGTGATCTGGAACCCGACCACCCCAACTCCAATGACCAATGCGGCCAGAGCAAATGCGCCGAAGACAAAAACCGCGCTTCCCAACACGGCCGATCGCCTTGATCCACGCCACAACGCCCAACGGGGGAACGCATCGACGCGGGCGGTCTCAATGCCCTGCAGGAAAGCAATCGCCTCATCGTTTGGGTGCCATATGGAGAAGAACTTTGCGTCATCATGCTTTTTGCGTCGGTAACGCAACAGATTCCCCGTGCCGCTCAAAACGAGAGGCAGCAGCGGCAGAAGTGTCAAAGCCGACAGCGGCAGAAACGCGGAAATCGCCGTAAACGTGCCCTTATACAGAGATGCGCTCTCCACTTGGTCTTGCGCATAGGCGACAGCTTCGCTTTCTGCGACGGTGCGGCCGGCAGCCAGCGCCGTGGCTTCAAACTCCCGCACATAGCGCGCGGCGTCGCCGTGCATCGTCGGAAACATGGAGTAAATAGCCAGAGCGGCGACCAAGAGCCCGATCGTGCTGACGAGCAGCGTCAAGAACGCGACCCCGATGATCCCCTCCGCGACGCCGAACTGCGCCTTGAAGAATGGCGTCCCGACGGATGTCATGCTCGAAACCCTCTGTCGGGTCTTTCGATTGGCCATCCAGTTGAGCTGGTTCAGCGCGTCATTGGCGACATTTCCACCATGGCTGTGGCCAATGACATGAACGCTGGCGAATGTCTTTGCATACTCGCGCAGCGCCTTGGCGAGCTTGTTCGCGCTCAATTCACGGCGCAGCACGCTATTTTCGCCGGACCAGTGGAATGGGATGACCTCCGCCTTCACTCCTTGCACACCGAGGCGCGCCTTGAGTCGACCCACGAACGCCGACCCGTTCTGGAACCATTTCTCGCCATCGGCGCCCGCCGCCGTGTCGCCCGTGCCATGCACCGTGACGACCGCGATGCGGTTTGGATCAAGCGGCTTCTTGCGGCCCATCAGCCATCCCCCAAGATGATGGTCGAGATTATGGGCGCTTGCGGGCGCTCGGCAACTATGAAGTTCCCGCGCGCGAACCGCGTGCTTGACGCGACAGCCCCCCGGTCTAGTCTTTCGGCCTCCTCCGGGGTGGAAAGAGGCGATGCAGGGCGAAGCAGATTCCACGCGCACGCTGGCGCGCATTGTCGGGCCGACGCTGATCGCGGGCGGGCTGGCGGTGCTTGTGCGGCGCGGCGAGCTGCCGGTGATCCTGGAGGCGTTCGCGCAGGACGCCGCGCTGGGGTTCGTGGCGGGCGTCGTGGGCCTTGTGGCGGGGCTGTGCCTGCTCTCGTTTCACAGCCGCATCTCCAGCCTCGCGGCGTTCACGCTGACGCTGCTTGGCTGGCTGATGGTGCTGCGCGGGCTGGGGCTGCTGTTTGCGCCGTCGTACGTGATGGTCGCGGCGCACTGGTTCGTGGAGACGCCGCACGCGTTCGACGTCGTGGGCGTCATCGTGGCGCTGTTCGGCGCGTGGCTGGCCACGGTGGGATTTTCGGCGCGGCCGCCGGCGCTGTCGTCCTGAGGCCCGGCTCAACCACACGATCGCCACCGCCGCGACGCGCGCATTGACTGGCCCGCGCGCTGGCCTAGTGTCCCTGCCTTCTCCGGGGGGCCGCGCTTGGGCGGCTGAGATACGGGCGATCCCGTGACCCGCCGAACCTGATCCGGCTCGCACCGGCGTAGGGAGAGAGTTGATGGCTGTCACCGATCCACACATCCGCACCCGCACGCTGGCCCGGGTCGCCGGCCCCTATTTCGTCGTGATGGCGCTGACGCTGTTCGCGCACGCCGACACGCTGGCGTTGTTGTTCCCCGCGCTCATGCAGGACGGCCCACTGGTGCTGGTCACCGGCGCGTTCACGGTGATCGTCGGGCTCGTCATCGTCGCCGCGCACCATCACTTCACATCGCCTGCCGCCATCGTGATCTCGCTGCTCGGCATCGCCGCCGCGCTGAAGGGCGCGATGCTGATGATCGCGCCGGAGATCGGCAGCGGCCTGACCGCCGCGTTCGTTCGCGTCCCCGTCTTGTCGCTGCTGACCGCGGCGCTTCTGCTTCTCCTCGGCGCATGGCTCACCTTCGTGGGCTGGGCGCCCGACCGTTCTGGGAAACCGTCATGAACAAGCCCGTCGATTCCAAGTCACTCATCGCCAACCTGACGGCCGAGCCCATTCCCGGCTCACGCAAGGTCTACGCGTCCGGCTGCGCGCATCCCGACCTGCGCGTGCCGTTCCGCGAAGTGGTCCCGCACCCGAGCGCCAACGAGCCGCCGATCACGATCTACGATCCCTCCGGGCCGTACACCGATCCGTCGATCGCCATCGACATCAACAAGGGCATCGCGCGCACGCGCGAAGCGTGGGTCACAGCGCGCGGCGATGTGGAGTACGTCGAGGGCCGCGTGGTGAAGCCGGAGGACAACGGCAATGTCGGCGCCGAGAAGCTGACGCCGCAGTTTCCGGCGCTGCCGAAGGTGCTGCGCGCGAAGGCGGGCGCCAATGTCACGCAGCTCGAATACGCGCGGCGCGGGATCATCACGCCGGAGATGGAGTTCGTGGCGATCCGGGAAAATCTCCGCCGCAGGCCGGAGGATCCGTTCATCCGCGACGGCGAGGATTTCGGCGCGTCGATCCCGGACTACGTGACGCCCGAGTTCGTCCGCAGCGAGATCGCGCGCGGCCGCGCCATCATTCCCGCCA
>JANNVF010000207.1:0-5107 GCA_031414315.1 Hyphomonadaceae bacterium
CGCACGGCGCGCATGGCGGCGGCTTCGTCCAGCGCCGCGAGTTCGCGCGCATTCTCCGCTGTCCGTTCGCGCTCGGCCTGCGTCGCCATCAGCAGTTCGATCTTCTTCAGTTCGATGTAGGCGTCGGTGACGCGCGCGCGCACCGCCTCCTCCTCCAGCGCCAGCCGCGCATCTTCGCGCGACAGTATCTGACGCTCCTGCGCCACCCTGGGCGCATACGCGCCGTAGGCCGCGACGCCGGCGAGGTCACGCGCGGCCTCGGCCTGTTCATGCACGACTTCAGCGGCCAGCGACGTGTCGCGCGTCGCCAGCATGGCGCGCGCCGTGGTGATTTCCGTCAGCGCGGCCTTCGCCTCGTCGATCTGCGCACGTTGCAGGCGCGCCAGCGTTTCCAGAGCCCGGCTCATGTGTTCAACGCCTCTTCAAGCTGGGCAAAGCCAGCATCAAGTCCGCACAATTCGTCGCGGCCCTGGGCCAGTACGCTTTCGAGCGCGGGAAGTTTCGCGATCGCGCGATCGATGGTGGCGTCGGCGCCGGCCTTGTAGGCGCCGATGCGGATCAGTTCTTCCATGTCGGTGTGCGCGGCCAGAAGCTTGCGCGCCTCCGCGACCAGCGCGTTTTCACGCGGCGTATGACACATCGGCATCAGCCGCGAGATCGACTTGAGCACGTTGATTGCGGGATAGCGGCCACGCTCGGCGATCTTGCGCTCCATCACGATGTGGCCGTCGAGAATGCCGCGCACAGCGTCAGCGATTGGCTCGTTGTGGTCGTCGCCGTCGACCAGCACGGTGAACAATCCAGTGATCGACCCCTTGGTATGCGCCGGTCCCGGCCCCGCGCGTTCCAGCAGACGCGGCAAGTCGGCGAAGACAGACGGCGTATAGCCCTTGGTGGTCGGCGGTTCGCCGGCAGCGAGACCGATCTCGCGCCCGGCCATCGCGTAGCGGGTGACGCTGTCGAGCAGCAACAGCACGTCCTTGCCTTCATCGCGAAAGTGTTCGGCGACCGCACAGGCCTGCTCGGCGGCGAGACGGCGGCGCGCGGCAGGCTCATCGGACGTTGCGACGACGACGACAGCGCGCGCGCGGCCGGCCTCCCCCAGCGTATCCTCGATGAACTCACGGACTTCGCGTCCCCGTTCCCCAATCAGGCCGATGACGATGACGTCGGCGGCCGCGCCGCGCGCCAGCATCGACAGCAGCACCGATTTGCCGACGCCACTGCCGGCAAAGATCCCCATCCGCTGACCACGGCAGACCGCCGCGAAAATGTTGAGCGCGCGCACACCCAGATCCATCCGTGCGCCGACGCGGGACCGCCCGTGCGCCGCCGGCGGTTGCGCGCGCACCGGCCGCGCGACCGCGCCCTGCTGAAGCGGCGGCCCGCCATCTACCGGGGCGCCGAACGCATCGACCACGCGCCCGAGCCAGGCCGCGCACGGCCGCGTGGTCAGGCGCGCATCGTCAAACGACACCCGCGCGCCCGGCCGAATGGCGCCGATGGGGTCGAACGGCAGCAGCAACGCCTTGCCACCCTTGAAGCCGACGATCTCGGCGCGCACCTGCGTCGGCCCGTCGATCACCGCACGCGCGCCGACGACCAGCGCCTCCGCCGGGCCGCCCGCTTCGACCAGCAAACCGCTCATGCCCGATACGCGCCCCTCCAGGCGACGCACGTCGAGTGCGGCCACGTCGGCGGCGATGGATTTGAGCAAAGTTCCCACGCGGTGGGTTTCGTTCATCGAGATTTACAAGCGGTGAAAGCGCGGATTGCAAAGTGGTGAGGCGGACGCCCTCGAAGCCTTCAACGCGCCGCGTTTCGGACACACCCGCGGCATTCGCACAGAAAAATTTCGTCACCACCTTGAATCGGCTCCGAAACGGGAACGCGCTGCGCACTGCAAATCGTTTCGAAATCGTTCTCGCTAAAATGCAGCATGCGCAGGAGTAACGCTTCGTTTACGAGCGTTGCTAAACCGGAACAAATGTCGGCGTCATGCGGCGCACCGTCTCCTCGGCGCCCAGTGTTCTGAGTCTTTACTCTTAAGGCGAAGCGATTCACCTCTCTCGTTAACGGTTCAGTAGCGACCACTGAGCGATTCTAACGTTAACCGAGTGCGCGGGCTGCGCGGCGAATGCGAACGGGAGCGGGCTAATGCGGGTACTTCTGATCGAGGACGATAGCGCCACGGCGCAAGGCATCGAGCTCATGCTCAAGTCCGAGGGCTTCAACATCTATTCGACCGACCTCGGCGAAGAGGGCATCGATCTCGGCAAGCTGTATGATTACGACATCATCCTGCTTGATCTCACGCTGCCCGACATGCACGGCTACGATGTGCTGAAGCAGCTCCGCCTCGCCCGAGTCAACACGCCGATCCTGATTCTCTCCGGCAACGCCGACATCGACGCGAAGGTTCGCGGCCTCGGCTTCGGCGCCGACGACTACATGACCAAGCCCTTCAACAAGGACGAGTTGGTCGCCCGCATCAACGCGATCGTCCGCCGCTCCAAGGGCCACGCCCAGTCGGTGATCAAGACCGGCGACGTGACCGTCAACCTCGACGCCAAGACAGTGGAAGTCGCCAACCAGCGCGTTCACCTGACCGGCAAGGAATACCAGATGCTGGAGCTGCTCTCGCTCCGCAAAGGCACGACGCTGACCAAGGAAATGTTCCTCAACCACCTCTACGGCGGGATGGACGAGCCGGAACTGAAGATCATCGACGTGTTCATCTGCAAGCTCCGCAAGAAGCTGGCAGCGGCCACGGGTGGCGAGCACAACATCGAAACGGTGTGGGGACGCGGCTACGTGCTGCGCGATCCGCAGGAACTCGGCGCCGTCGTCGCGGCCTGACCAGTTCCAGTTCTGTTCGCGTCGACCGGCCCCCAACAGCCTTGGGGGCCATGGTCCTCGACGGTTTGTCCTTGCGAATCTTGCCTACGTCGAGCTAGTGGCGCGCCGGGGGGACGCCACAAGACAAGATGACCGAAGCCGCAAAGATCTCCGCTTTGATCGTCGACGACAACGCGCACATGCGTGCGATCGTGGCGACGCTGCTGCATGCCCTGGGTGTCACCGAATGCATGCAGGCCGCCGATGGCGCCGAAGCGCGGGCGCTGATTGCGCAATGGCGGCCAGACCTCATCATTGTCGACCAGAACATGCGACCCGTCAGCGGCACCGAATTCGCCCGCGCGCTACGGCGCACCTCGCCGGAGTGTTACGACACCCCGATCATCATGCTGACAGCCCACACGGAGCGGAGCATCGTGATCGCGGCGCGCGACGCCGGCATCGACGAAATCCTCGCCAAGCCGATCTCGGCCAAGGCCTTGATGCAACGCCTGCACGCAGTGACCCACGAGCGGCGGCCATTCGTGCGTTGCGCAACTTATGTGGGCCCCGATCGCCGCCGTCGCACGCCATCGAGCTATGCGGGTCCCCGTCGCCGCGAAGAAGATTCACGGGACCGCGACACTTACTCTCTCGACTGACCGATCTAGCGGAAGCCGCCCTTGAGCCCGCCGTCCTGCGGCGCGCTGGTGAACGATGCGGTGATCACCGGCGCATTCAGGCCGGCGCTGCGCGCGTCCGTCTGCCGCTGGTGATTGACCCGGAGCGTGTCGATGCGCGCGCGCTCGGCCTTGAACGCCGCCAGATCCGCGCCGTCCAGATTGCGCCCGGTTTGGCCGCGCAGGCGCATGGGATTCATCTGCTGGCCGCGGAACATCACCTCGTAGTGCAGGTGCGGCCCAGTGGAGCGGCCGGTGGTGCCGACGTAACCGATGGTCTGCTGCTGGGAGACACGCGCCCCGGCGCGGACGCCGCGACCGAACCGCGACATGTGCGCGTAGGCCGTCTCATAGCCGTCGGTATGGCGGATCCGGACGTAGTTGCCGTAGCTGCCGTTGCCGCCGGCGCGGACGATCACCCCGTCCCCAGCCGCCATGATCGGGGTGCCGGTGGGTGCTGCGAAATCGGTGCCCTTGTGCAGCGCCGAGTAGCCGAGGATCGGGTGGCGGCGCATGCCGAAGCCCGACGACAGCCGGGCGCCGTTGATCGGCGTCTTCATCAGGAACTTGCGGGCGCTCCTGCCGGCTTCGTCGTACCAGTCGACCGTGCCGCTCGGGCGCTTGAACCGGTAGAAGCTCTTTGGCGCACCGCGCGCATCGAGCGAAACGAACAGAAGATCGCCGGTCTTCACCGTGCGACCTTCGTCGTCACGGAAGCGCTCGAACACGAGTTCCACACCGTCGCCGGGATGGATGTCGCGCTGGAAGTCCACATCGTAGGCGAACACATCGGCGAGCTGGCTCACTTCCCGGTCGGTGGCGCCGCCGGCTATGGCGCTGTCGTAGAGCGAGGTCTCGACCTTGGCAGCGATGCGCGCGACCTCGAAGGTCAGCGGCATCAGCACTTCGCGAGCCTTGAACTGGCCGTCGAAGGTGCGGTTGACGGTGACCGCCGCGCCAGGCTCGGAGCGGAAGGCCACGCCTGTCAACCGCGCCCCGGCGCCGGCGCTCTCGAAATAGACGTCGATCTTTTGGCCGGGGCGGACACGGCGGGCTTCAAAGACGCCCTCCACGCTGGCCAGCACCTTGGAAATGTCCTGCTGCTCGGCCCCGGCGCGCTGCATGGCCGACCCAAGCGTCTCCCCACGCGCCACTTCGATGGCGCGGTCCTCGCGGACACCGACGGTCCCCGTGAAAGCCTCGTGCTCGGCGCGCACGGACGCCGCTTCGGCCTCCGCTACCAGACGCAGGCGCTGCTCCGGGCTCATCGCCCCCGGCAAGCCGCCGAACGCCCACAGCCCGACCGCCGCCGCCGCGACCGTCAACGCAGGCCAGCGCAAACCGCGCGGCGAAGATCCCAGCGCCATCGGTCCTGCGCCAATAATCATGCATCCGACCCCGGTAGACCCATATCGGGTGACACCTTCGTAAGATTTGGAAGGCTGAGCGAGCGTGTCATCACATCACAACTTCGCCCAGAATACTTAAAAAGCTTCAATCGCGGTGCGGTTGCTTCCAACACAACTGCCCACGATCTATGAAGCCATGTCCCACCCCTATCCAACCGAGGGGCAAGTTAAGGAATATAC
>JANNVF010000208.1:0-4818 GCA_031414315.1 Hyphomonadaceae bacterium
TCTATCAGGCGCGCGTGGTCGGCGCCGCCGTCGGCGGCGTGACCACGTGACAGCCGTAGCAGGCGCCGCCTTCCGAGAAAACCGCCCGAACCCGTGCCGCAGCGCGTCCGCCGGCCTGCGCAAACGCCTGTTCGCGGAAGCCGACATAACGTCGCGCCGCTGCTTCGCCCGGCCGCCTGCGCCCCGCATCGTCGCCGCCGCCGACGGCGGCGCCGACCACGCGCGCCTGATAGAAATCGAGCAGCGTGGCGATCACGTCGTTGGTGCGGCCGTGGCGCAACTCGCGCTCCAATCCGCCCACGTTGTCGAACACCAGCGAGTGACACGACGAACAGTTCTTCTCCATCGTCACCGACTGGAAGCCCGTGCCGCTCTCGTTCGACGTATGGCAGTTCTTGCAGACGAGCTTGTCACCATAGCCTTCCGCGCGCGAAAGGCGTTGCGCGATGGAAGCCACGCAGCCGTTCTCCGCCAGATGCACGTCGTGCGGGAACACGAGGCCCGAGTTGTCGCCAGCCAACGCGCGCGCCGGCAAACCGCCTGAGCCGCCCTCGTGCGGCAGGCCGCGGAAGTTGGGTTGGCCGATGGCGAAGCCGTCGCACGAGGTGAGCCCCGCCGCTGGCTTGAGGATGCGCTCGCGGTCCTTGCGCGCGAGGTCGAGGTCGGCGACCGACCACGCGCGCGTGAGTTTCGGCGTGCGCAGGTCCGCGATGGAGACGACGGTCGGGCGGAACTCCGGGTGGTCGCGACCGAAGTCGGAGGCGTTGCCCACATTGGCGTCGGCGAGACGTGCACGCATGTCCGCGTGGCAACTGGTGCAGGTTGTCTGCGCCGCCGGTGCGATGCCGTCGTGACCGTTGTGCTCCATGTGGCAGTCGGCACAGCGCCCGGCGGGCTTGTTGAACGCGGCCGCGACCGTGCGCAGGCTTTTCTGCGCCGCAGTGGGCGTGCCGCGCGATTGCAGCATCCGCGCCTCGTCGGCGTGATGATTGGTCTCGCTGTGGCAGGTGAGGCACGTCTCGTCGCGCACGGAGACGAACGCCTTCTCGTGGCACGCGCTGCAATCCTTCGCGAGAATTTCGTGCGGGCCCGACAGTTCGCCGGACAGCCAGAGCTGGCCCGCCTCGATCCGCGCTGATGGCGACACCGCGGCGGGCTTGAGCGCGAAGGTCACGATCGGGAACGCCAGGAAGATCGCGGCGATCACCAGCACGAATGCCCACGCTGCGACGCGCTTGGACAGCCACGTGCCTTTGAGCGAGAACACCTTTGCCGGATCGGCGATGTGGGTCGCGGCCTGCTGCACGCGTTCCACGTCGATGCGGAGCCGCCCGGCTTCCTCCGCGAATGTCAGCGTGTAGGGCCCGAACTGCGCCACCAGAGGCGCACCCAGTCGCGCCTCTGCTTTGCGCACCGAGCGGCCGTTGACCTTGAACTCGTTGTCGCCCTCGGCCTCGATCATGAACGCGCCGGCCGAGATGGTCAGACGCGCGTGCTTCAGACCGACGCGCAAGTCGGGCAGGTTGATGTCGCAATCGGTGGCGCGGCCGATCGACAACAGGTTCTTCGGCACTTCCACGGTGCGCGTGGATTCCCGTCCGTTCGCGCGGCGTGTGATGATGCGAAGCGTAGCGGTCATCGCGCACTCACCAGAAGTAGAACACGCTCACGATGTGAGCGATGAGAGCAGCGAGGAGGGCGAAGGTCACGGGGACGTGGATGTAGAGCCACAACTCCAGCAGCGCACGATAGCGGATGTGGCGGCGCGCCCGTTCGAGCAGCACGACCTTGCGCTCCAGCAACGAGGTCACCGGGGTCAGGTCGTCCCCGCCCAGGTTTTTTGGCTTCATAGCGGCGTTGGCTTTGAGGCTCGCTAGCGCTGTGCTGGTGGCGCACTTGGGAAAGCTGCTGCGCAGCCGTTCCATCACGCCGCCGCCGATCTTGGTGCGATCGATGGCGAACTGCACGACGATGGCGTTCATTTCGCTCAGCGGCTGGGCGGCGTCGCGCAGGTCGTTGTCGAGGGCCGCGATTTCCTCAAGCATCTGCGCGTTGCTTTTTTCCGCGCGGTTGTCGCTCATCCGCTCGGGGATGGTGGCGTAGAAGAAGACGCCGAACACCCCGGAAATGATAACGATCATCATCAACGCGTAGGCGAGCGTGTGCACGTTCCAGCCGAACTGGAAGCCCGTATGCAACGTCGCGACGATAACGAGCGACAGGCCGAGATAGATGTGCGCCGAGGTCCAGCCCTTGAGGCTCCACTTGCCGGGCGTGATCGCGCGCTTGCGGATGCCGAGCGCGGTGAGCCAGACGATCAGCAGCGCGCTGACGCCGCCGAGGGTGTAGCCCAGCCAGGTCCCGCCGTTGTGGCGCGGCGCGGGATCGGTGAAGAGGTAGAAGCCCAGCGCCACGACGCACAAGGCGACAGCGAACTTCATGTAGAAGAAGTTGTGGTGACGCAGGAAGCTTTCATGCTTGGCGCCGCTGCGCCGATCGATGAGTTCGTTGCCGCGCGCCATGGCTCAGGTCTCCGCCCCGGCCATCTGCGCGACGCGGAGATAGCCTTCCGGAGAGACGCGGATCGCAGCGCCCGTGGGGCAGGCCCGCACGCAGGCGGGGCCTCCGTCGATACCTTTGCACATGTCGCACTTCACCGCGACCTTGGGCGATTCGGAACTTTTCTTGGCGAGTTGCTTCTCGACCCAGTCGTGATCGGCCTGACCGGGGCCGGGCCCTGCGCCGAGCAGCAACCACGCCAGCAGGCCTGGCTTCTTCGGCGGCGTCTTTTCCATCTGGATCACGCCGTACGGACAGTTGCGCTGGCAGTTGCCGCAGCCGATGCACTTCTCGTCGATGAACACCTCGCCGTCCGGCGCGCGGCGGATCGCGTTGGGCGGACAGTCGGTCATGCAGTGCGGATTTTCGCAGTGACGGCACGATGTGGGTACGTGGATGTGCGCGTAGGTCTGGCCCGCTTCACGATCGAGCCGCGAGATGCCGTCGTGGCTTTCCGCGCAGGCGGTCTCGCAGTGATCGCACCCGATGCACAGCGTCTCGTCGATCAGCAGCGCGTCCGTCGCTTCGCCAAGCCCCTGTTCGACGAGGAAATCCGCGATGGACGTGTACATGTCCACGACGCCGCCGAAGCCAGCTTTCTGCGCTTCCACGTAGTCGGTGACACGGCGGCGGTTGGCGACCTGCTCCTGCACGCGCTTGGCGGTGTTGGGCTGTGCCGCGAGCAATTCCTTGAACAGTTCGCCCGGCAACGTGATGATTTCGGTGACGACCGTAGCGCGCACTGTCGCGTTGCGGCGGCCGTTGTCGAACAGCGCCATTTCGCCCACGTAAGCGCCCGCCGGCACGTACGACAGGAACACCGGCTTGCCGCCGACACTCTTCTCCACAACGAGACTGCCGGAGCGGATGACGTAGATGTCGAAGCCCACTTCCCCTTCTGTAATAAGGGCTTCCTGCGGTTTCATCGTGCGCAGGGTGGCGGCGTCGAGAATGCGGTTGAGCCGCTGGGTGTCGATGTCGCCGCCAAAGATCTGCTTCATCATGCGTTCGGTGGTGATGCGGTCGATCCGCCGCTTCACGCCGGGCACCGTGCCCATCAGCTTGATCGCTGCGCTGCGCGACACTTCCACCAGCAGCGCGTCACCCGCCGCACGGATCGTGGCGCCGCGGCGGCGTCCGGAGATGAGACCGATCTCGCCGAAGATCTGCCCGGTGGGGATGGTCACCGTGATGGCGGGATTGTTGGGATCGATCTCGACCAGCACCGAACCCTGCGCGATCGTGAACAGCGAGGAGCCCACATCGTTGCGGGTGATGATGCGGTCGTCCTTGCGATAGAACCGCACTTCTGAGTCCAACATGAACTCGCGCATCTGCAGCGGCGAGAGATCGTTGAAGATCTCGATTTCCTTGCGCAGAAACTCCAGCCAGTCATCGACCGAGCGGCGCTGCGGCAGGTGCGCGAACTTGGCCTCCAGCAACGGCTCGTCGGCGGGCTTCAACGTCGTGTTGCCGGCGATCTGCTCAATGACGTCGAAGCCCTGGTTCATGCAGTGCTTGATCAGCGGATAGCCCGCCAGGGCGCCGATGATGTAGAGGCCGGGCACCGAGCTTTCGAACGACGAGGAGAGCTGCGGGAACGCTTCCCGGTCGGGCCCGGTGAACACCGCGCCACAGTCTTCCACGAACTTGCGCGGCGGCACCGAACCCAGCCGCGCGATCACGCGGTTGCAGGGCAGGCGAAGCTCGCCCTCCTTGGTGTCGACCAGCATCACGCCCGGCTCGAGCGATTTCGGGGCGCACTCGGTGATGTAGTCGAGCCGGCCCTGTTCCTTGGCCTGCTCCAGCAGCGCCACGTTGGCCGATTTTGCCCGCGAGAAATCCGGTCCGCGTTGTAAAAGGGTGACACGATTGCCGAGATCGGGATCGGCAAGGCCCAGCGCATTTTCGATGCCCGCATCGCCGCCGCCGACGATCACGATGTCCTCGTCGAAGTGCGCGCGCGGATCATCCAGCGTGTACTGCACGAAATCGTGGTCACCGCCGGGGATCTTGAGCTTGTTCGGATTGCCCGCCGTACCGATTCCGAGCACCACGGCCTTGGCCTGGACGACCGTGCCATCGGTCAGGGAGATGGTGAAGTTGCCCCGCTGTCCGGCGACGGACCTCACGTCGCTTCGCAGCCGCACATTGACCCGGTGACGCGCGGCCTCCTTGTCCCAGGCGGATAGAATTACTTCACGTTTTCCCGCCTCGAACGGCATGTCGCTGCGCAGCACGAGCTGCGAGGGCGTCGCC
>JANNVF010000209.1:0-4320 GCA_031414315.1 Hyphomonadaceae bacterium
CGGTTGAGTCCAACCCGGTTTATATTTGTGTCATCGCTTCCGCACGGAGGGCAGCCTGATCATCTGTTCAAGGGCGCGGCGGCGATGCGATCGAGCGTGACTGCAGGTCATGGGGGCGCGCATGTAGTGCAAAACCATGACGGTCCGGGGCGCGATGTGTGAACAGCATCGTCCCGCGCGCCGCGTTGAACCTGACCCTCGGGTAAGCATGCCCGGACGCAGGCAACGCGACAGAAACGATCGCGGGGACGCGGTGTTGCGTGTCTTCTTTTTCTACCCTGCGCTTCCGATGCGGAGCGCCGCGTCCCCGGCCCTCCAGCGAGGGCCAAGTGAAGTGAACCCGCAGCGCAGTTAGCGCGTGCGGCTATTCGGGCTGCCTGCCGCGAAACCCCTTCGCGACAACATACGTCTCGGGGCTCTCCGTGCGGCTCGCCGGCGGCTTGGCATGACGCACGTCGGCAAAGCGCGTCTTGAGCTGCGCCAGCAGGGTGGGATCGAGCCCGCCCTGGAATGCCTTCGTCACGAACGATCCGCCCGGCGCCAGCACATCGAGCGCAAACAGCGCCGCCGCTTCCGCGAGCGCCCCGGTCTTGATCTGGTCGGTCTGGCGGTGACCGGTGGTGTTGGCGGCCATGTCCGACAGCACGAGGTCCGGCGGCCCGCCCAGCGCATCGAGCAACGCCTGCGGCGCCGCGTCGTCGAGGAAGTCCATCTTCAGCAATGTCGCGCCCGGCAGCGGATCCATGTCGAGCAGGTCGATGCCCACCACCACCGCCGCGCCCCGATGCAGCGCCACCTGCGCCCAGCCGCCGGGCGCGGCGCCCAGATCGCACACGCGCATGCCCTTGGTGATGAGGTGAAACTTCTCGTCGAGCTCCAGCAGCTTGTACGCCGAGCGCGCCCGCCAGCCGTCTGCCGCCGCGCGACGCACGTACGGATCGTTGATCTGCCGCTGGATCCATTCCCGCGACGACCGCTTCTTCTTCAGGTCCCGGGTGTTCAGCGTCATCGCCCGCCCGACACCGGCGGCCTCCTTCGGCTTCTTCCAGCGGCGGCGATTGTCGGCGGGCGGATCACCCGGGGGATCACCGGGTGGGTCTTGGGGAGCATCAGGCATCGCGCATCAGCTCCATCAACACACCCTCGCGCAAGCCGCGATCGGCGACACGCACCCGCTCCACCGGCCACAGCGTGCAGACCGCTTCCAGGATGGATGAGCCCGGCACCACCAGATCAGCGCGATCGGGCCCGATGCACGGATGCGCGGCGCGCGCTGACGGCGGCAGATCGCGCAGGCGCTTGGCCACCGACCGCACATCCCCGAGCGACATCCACAGCCCGTCCACCTTCGAGCGCTGGTAGCGCGGCAGCTCAAGGTGCACCCCGGCCAGGCTCGACACCGCGCCTGACGTGCCAACGATGTGCGCCCGGCCAGCCGCGAACGCCGCGCGGCAGACGTCGGCGCCGGTGAACGCCCGCGCCTCCACCGCCACCTGTTCGCACATCGCCTCGTACCAGCCAGCCGCGCCCGTCTCCGGCATCCGGTCAGCCAGCGTCACCACCCCCACCGACAGCGACGTCCACGCGATCACGCGCGGGTCGGCGCGGGCGCTCGGCGCCTCCACCCACGACAGCTCCGTGGAGCCGCCGCCGATGTCGATCACCAGCGCGATCTCGGCGGTCGTATCAATCAGCGCGGCGCAGCCCAGCACCGAAAGTCGGGCCTCCTCCTGCGGCGTGACGATCTCCAGGCAAAGCCCGGTCTCGCGCTTCACCCGCGCCAGGAACTCGTCGCCGTTGTCGGCGATCCGGCACGCCTGGGTGGCGATGCAGCGGAGCTTGAGCCTGGGGTGCACGGCGACCTTCTGGGCGCACGCCCGCAGCGCCTCCATCGCCCGGCCCATCGCGGGGTCGGACAGGCTGCCCGTGAGGGTCAGCCCCTCGCCCAGCCGGATGATCTTGGAATACGAGTCCACCACCCGGAATCCCCGCGGCGACGGCTCCGCCAGCAGCAGCCGGCAGTTGTTGGTGCCCAGATCGAGGGCCGCGTAGACCTGCCCGCCCGACGGCGATGCCCGGCGACGCCCGGCGCCATCGCGCTGGGAGCCATCCCGGTTGGCCCCTTCGTTGTGGGCCCAGTCCTTGTGGGCCATGGGGTTACCTACCTGTGCAGGCCGCCCCAACCGGGCGTCCGCGAACGACTTCCTGTGGAGCGGATGCTATCAAGGTATGCGCCCCGGGTGAACAGCGGCCTTGGCGCCGCCGTCCCCCGACCCTACGTTTCTGTAGCGTCGGACAGGAATCGACGGAGATCACGATGATGCAAGCGGCCAAGTTCGGCATCGGTCAGGTGGTCCGCCACCGGCACTTTCCCTTCCGGGGCGTGATCGTCGACGTGGATCCGGTGTTCAACAACACCGAGGAATGGTGGCTCGCGATCCCCGAGCAGATCCGTCCGCGCAAGGACCAGCCGTTTTACCATCTCCTCGCCGAGAACGACGAGAGCCACTACACGGCCTACGTCTCCGAGCAAAACCTTCTGGTGGACGACACCGGCGATCCGGTGACGCACCCGCAGGCGGAAGAGGTTTTTCAAGGCCAGGAAAACGGCGTCTACCGCCTGAAGCCGGGCCTGCTGAACTAGGCAGTTTGCGGAAACCGCATTCCTTTGATATCGGACGATGAAGGCTGGCCCATCGGGCCAGCCTTTTTCGTTTCCATTTCAGCTGACCCAACCGTCGCGCGCCGCGCCAACGGACTGTCACTGCCCCTGCCCGGAAAAGACCCATGACTGAAATCACGCTGCGCGCGGATTGCGCGCGCTGTGCCGCGCTATGCTGCGTGGCGCTCGCCTTCGATCGCTCACCCGATTTCGCCATCGACAAGCCCAATGGTGTGCCGTGTCCGAATGTCGGCGCCGACCATGCGTGCGCAATCCACGCTGACCGCGCGCGCCTCGGGTTCGGCGGGTGCGTGCACTACGATTGCCAGGGCGCGGGGCAGCGCGTCACGCAGGAGCTGTTCGGCGGCCGCAGCTGGCGCGATGATCCTGCTTTGCTGGCGCCAATGACGCGCGCGTTCACCTCGATGCAGCGCGTCCATGAGCTCCTGTCGCTGCTGCGTGCGACGCATGCCGCGCCGTTAACGGCGACGGAGCGCGTGGAACGCGAGGCACTCGAACGCGCGCTGCACCTGGCGCCAGGATGGACGGCGCACGATCTGGCGGTAGCGAATGATGCAGCATTGCACCGCTGCATTCGTGCATTCCTGTCGGCTCTGCGGAGCCACTATCGGGCGTGAACGTGAAGCGCCTAGCGCTGAAACGGATAGAAGTCGGCGCCCAGCGGCAGGATGCGCGTCAGGGCGTCGAGCGCGGCGCGTGTTTCAGTGAGCAGGTTCGGGTCGGCGAGATCAGAGGACGCCAGCGTCTCCCGGTAGTGCACGCGCACCCAGGCCTCCAGCCGCGACGCCAGCGTGTCGTCGAGCAGGAAGCCCGGCGCGATCGCCGCCCGCTCCGCTGGCGTCGCCACCACGCGCAGGCGCAGACACGCCGGCCCGCCACCGTTCTTCATGCTCTCGCGCACATCGACATAGTCGACGTGACCGATCGGCCCGTTGCCCGCGATCATCGCGTCGACAAGCGCGCGCGTCCGGGGGTTCTCCGAAACCTCCAGCGGCGCGATCAGCGTCTGACGGCCCTGGGTCGTCACCAGCTGCGCGTTGAACAGATACGACGTGATCGCATCGGCCAGCGACACGTCCCGCGCGGCGATTTCCACAAACTGCGGCTCGAACAGGCCGGCCGCCTTCGCGGTGATTTCGGCCAGCACGGCGTCGCGGTCCTCGAACGCCTGCTCGTGGAAGAACAGCGTCGCGCAGTCGGCGACGGCTACCACATCGTTGTGAAACGCGCCCGCGTCGATGGCGGCGGCGGACTGGCGCGCAAAAACCGTGCGCGCGGGATCGAGGCCATGGGCGCGCGCGATCGCCTGGCAGGCGGCGCGCGTCTGGCGTGCTGGAAACGCCGTGCGCGCGTCGTCGGCGCCGCGCCCGTAGACGAATACCTCGACACCCGGTGCGCCGTGCGCCCCGCACAGGCGCATGTGATTGGCGGCGCCCTCGTCGGCGAAGGCGGGATGCGCCGGCAGTGGCGCGTGCACGGCGAAGCGTGCCGGGTCCGGGAAGATGCGCTGTAGCGCGCGGTGCGTCGCGTCCGCCTCCAGCGCCCTGTGCAGCATCGTGTGCAGGTTGGCTGGTGTGAGATGCAGCCGCGCATCCGCGCAGTCAGCGCTCGGCGACACCGTCGCCGCGTTCGCTGCC
>JANNVF010000210.1:0-8215 GCA_031414315.1 Hyphomonadaceae bacterium
CGAGGTCCAGGGCGTGTTCGCCCCCGGCAAGGGGTTTTCGGTCGGCGATGCGTCCGACTTCGCGCTGAACGGCTTTGCGGACGCGTTCCGCATCGGCTTGCAGATCGCCGCGCCCGTGGTGGTGGCCGGATTTGTGTTTCGCCTGGGCCTCGGTGTGCTCGCGCGGCTCGCGCCGTCGATCCAGGTGTTCTTCGTGGCGATGCCGCTCAACATCCTCGGCGGTTTCATCGTGCTCACGCTCGGGTTGTCCTCCGGCATGCTCGTGTGGCTCGATCGCTTGCAGCACTACGCGTCGTCGGGCTGGCGCTAGATGGCTGAGGGCGCTGAAGACGACGACAAGACCGAAGAGCCGAGCCAGAAACGGATCGATGACGCGCGCGACCGCGGCGAGATTGTCTATTCCACCGAAGTCGCGACGGCGTTCTCGCTGCTCGCGGTGACGATGATCGTGGCGTTCATGGCCGGGCCGGTCACGGCCGATCTCGGCCGGTTGCTGGTGGGCGCGCTGTCGAATGCGCCGCAGTTCTCCACCGACGGTCACACGCTTATGAAGCTCTATGTGGCGGTTGGTGTGCGGGTGCTGGGCGCCGTTGGGCTTGTCGCGCTGGCGTTGGTTGTCGCCGGTGTTGCCGCGCGGTTCGTGCAGGATCAGCCGGCGTGGTCCGCGAAACGGCTGGAGCCGAAGCTCGAGCGGATCAATCCCATCGAAGGCGCCAAGCGCATCTTCGGCAAGCAGGCGTTCGGCAATTTCGCCAAGACGTCAGCGAAGTTCATCATTGTCGGGGCTGCGGTGACCTGGTCGCTGTGGCCGCGCGACGGCACGCTGGCGATGATGCCCATGCTGGATGTGGCCGCGCTCGGCCCCTACATGCAGTCGCGCGCGGTGGCGCTGCTGATCGCGTGCACGTCTGCGGCTGCGGTGATTGCGGTGATCGACTACATCTTCGTCCGCCGGGCGCACATGAAGCGTCTGCGCATGACCAAGCAGGAACTGCGCGACGAATATCGCCAGAGCGAAGGCGATCCGCAGATCCGCGCCAAGCTGCGCCAGATTCGCAACGAGCGCGCCAAGAAGCGGATGATGAGCGCGGTGCCGGGCGCCACTGTCGTGATCACCAACCCGACGCACTACGCCGTGGCGCTGAAATACGATCGCGAGGTGTCGCCCGCGCCGATCTGCGTGGCCAAGGGCGTCAACGAGGTGGCGCTGCGGATCCGCGAGGTCGCGGAAGCCAATGGCGTCATGATCATGGAGGATCCTCCGCTCGCCCGGGCGCTCTACGCCACCGCCGACATCGATGACGTGATTCCCCGCGAGCATTTCGAGGCGGTGGCGAAGGTCATCGGCTACGTGCTGCGTCTTGCCGAGCGAAGGCGCTAGCGGCGGCGCGTTCATCCTTCCCCCGACGAATCGGTCCAGACATCGCCAGCGCACGGAACAGGTTCCCCATGACGGATATTTCAGACCCTGGAGCACAGCGGTCGCAGGCCGGATTTGACGGCCCGCGCGCGCTGTTCTGGGCTGCGCTGGCGATCGGGCTGGCCTCCGCCGGCGTCGCGGTCGCGGCGGGACCGAGTGTCGGGCGGGCGGGCGCTGTGCTGCTGATCGCCATGGCGGCGGCGGGGATGGTATTTCTGGTCTGGCTGTCGCGCGGGACCGGCAAGGCCGTGGGCCTCTTTCCGGAGCGCGGCGCGGCGGAGGCGGCGGCGCTGGTGATGGGGCGCGCCGAGCACGCGCTGCTCGACGCGCTGGAGGAGCCGGCGCTGATCACCGACAAGGCCGGCGCGCCGCTGGTCGCCAACGCTGGCTACCGGGCGCTCGCGGAGCAGACCGGCGCGCTGGGCGACAGCGAACGTCCGCCCCTGATGGACCGCATCTTCGGCAGCGATCCCGTGCTCAACCCGGCGATGTTCCGGCTCTCGCGCGCCGCCGCGGGCCGCCAGAGCCGGCGCGAAACCTTGCCGCCCACCCGCGTCGGCGCCCGCGCCGACCTGGTGCGCTTCGAGGCCAGCGTCAGCCCTGCGCCCAGCGGCCGCATGCTGTGGCGCCTGCGTGAACTGTCCGGCGTGGAGTCCGCATCGGATGCGGACGCCCGTGCGCTGTTTGTGGAAGACAGTCCGATCGGCTTTTTCGCTGCGCGCGCCGATGGCGCCATCGTCTACATGAATCGCGCGTTGCGCTCGGTGCTCGGACACGGCGAAGATGGCGAGCCCGTACGCGTGCACGACATCCTGAAAGAAGATCCCGCCCGGGTGCTGCGTCGGGATCGCAAGTCGAGTGAGCCTGCGCGCGCCGCGATCACGTTGCGTTCGCGCGACGGTCACGAAATTCCAGCGACCGCACTCTCGATCTGGCCCGGTGGCGCCGCCGATGGCGCGACGCGCACGTTTGTGTTTCTCGGCGGCGCGGATGCGCTCTCGGGCGAGCCGGCGCGGGCGGCGGTGGCGAGCGTCTCCAGCGGCAGCTTCTTCGACAATGCGCCGTTTGGCGCGGCGTTGCTGGATGGCGCCGATCCGGCAGTGTCTGCCGTGCTCGACGCGAACGCCGCGCTGATGGACGTCACGCAGGGCCGGGCGTCGCCGGGGATGTCGTTCGTCGATCTGTTCGACGCCTCGGACGGGCCGCAGGCGCTGGCGCAGAAGCTGCGCGCTGCGTCCCGCGAACCCGTCGAGCTGCAGCTCGCCACCAATCCGCCGAAGGCCGCGCACGTCTATCTCGCCCGCGCCGACGATGGGCGCGGTCTGGCGTATGTGATCAACGTCACCGAGCAGCGTGAACTGGAGCAGCGTCTCAGCCAGGCCGAGAAGATGCGCGAGATCGGCATGCTCGCCGGCGGCGTCGCGCACGACTTCAACAATCTGCTCATGGCGATGATGCAGAACTGCGACTTCCTGCTGCGTCGCCACCCGGTTGGCGATCCTGACTACATGGATCTCTGCGAGATCAATCACCATGCGCTGCGCGCCAAGGAACTCGCCGAGCGCCTGCGCGCCTATGCGCGCCAGCAGACGTTCAAGCGCGAGGTCGTGGAGGTCTCCGGTTTCATCGCGCAGATGCATGATCTCATCCGGCGTCTGCTCGGCGAGACGATCACGTTCGAGGTGCGCCACGGGCGCGACCTGCCGTTCATCAAGGCCGACAAATCGCAACTCGAGCGGGTGCTGGTCAACCTCGCGACGAACGCACGCGATGCGATGTTCGAGGCCGGGCGCGGCGGCAAGCTGACGGTGAAGACCTCGCGCATCTCCGCTGAGGAAGCGCGCGCTCTGGGGCACAATCCGATCGAGGAGGGCAGCTACGTTCTCATCGAAGTGGCCGACACCGGCAGCGGCATCAAGCCGGAGGATCAGGCCAAGATTTTCCGCCCGTTCTTCTCGACCAAGGAGTCCGGCACGGGCACCGGGCTTGGGCTCGCCACCTCCTACGGCATCATCAAGCAGTCGGAAGGCTACATCTTCTTCGACTCCAAGGTGGGGCGCGGCACGACGTTCCGCATCTTCCTGCCGGTCTACGAACCGACGACGGTCGAAGTCGATGACATGGCGCGCCGCGAACGCGAGGCGGGGCAACGGCCGTTGCTCGATGTGTCGGGGCGTGGGCGGATCCTGCTCGTTGAGGACGAAGATCGTCTGCGGAAATCCATCGCGCGCAACCTTACCGACTGCGGCTACGAGGTTGAGGAAGCCGAGGACGGAGAAGAAGGGTTGGCGAAACTTGCGGCGGGTCCGGGGAGCTATGATCTCGTGATCTCCGACGTGACGATGCCGATCATGACCGGCCCTGAAATGCTGAAGGCGGCGACCCCCGACATGATCGGCGGCGCCAAGGTGCTGTTCCTTTCGGGCTACGCGCCGGAGAGTTTCGGCGAGGTGCTGGAGCGGTTCGCCGTGAGCTACATGGCCAAGCCCGTGGGCTTGCAGCCGCTGGCGCAGCGCGTGAAGGAGCTGATCGCGGCATGACGAAAATTCTGCTGGTCGAGGACGAGGATGCGCTGCGCAGCGCGATCGCCAAGGTGCTGCGCGAGCGGGGCCATGAGGTCGATGAAGCCGGTGACGGCGAGGAAGGCCTCGAACACATCCGCGCGGCCAAGGGCGGCTATGCGCTGGTGATCTGCGACGTGACGATGCCGGTGCTCGATGGGCTGTCGATGCTGAAGGCGGCGGGCGATGGCCTCGGCGATGCGCGCGTGCTGCTGATGTCCGGGTACGCGATCGATGTGCTGCCGGAGCTGAAGGGCCGCCCGCTGCATGCGGTGCGCAAGCCCATCGCGCACAGCCAGGTCGCCGACGAGGCCGGGGCGCTGCTCGCGGCCTGACGCGCAGAGTGCCGGAAAACCGCGCACATTCGTCCTGCAGGCGAACCGCATGTCGCAAAGCGCTGTCCTTGCGATGATTCCGTGCGATAGGGCCTCATGCGCTTTTCGCACCTGATCGCGGCGTTGTGCCTGGTTCTGCTCGGCCCTGCGCTCTGGGCGTGCGCACCGGCGCGCCCGCCCGCGTGCCGTGCGACGGTGTTCGAGGGCACGCGCTTCACGGTGTGCACGCTCGACACCAGCCGCGACGCTGTGCGGATGCTGGCCAATGATCGCAAAGGCGTTGCGCTGCGCAGCTTCAACAGCGCCAAGATCGTGCTCGGATCGCGCACGCGTGCGGTGCGGTTCGCGATGAACGGCGGCATGTTCGATCCTGAAGGCGAACCGATCGGTCTTTACGTGGAGAACGGCGCGACGCTGAAACCCGCCAACACCAATCCGGGGCCGGGCAATTTTCATCTGATGCCCAACGGCGTTTTCTCGGTGGACGCCGACGGGGTCGTGCATGTGGAAACCACCGGCACGTTTCTGGCGCGCGGCGCGACGCCGAAATGGGCGACGCAGTCGGGGCCGATGCTGGTGATCGAAGGCTCGCTGCATCCGGCGTTCCAGGATGACGGGCCCTCGCGCCTCATCCGCAACGGTGTCGGCGCGCGCGGCGCGCGTATCGCGGTGTTCGTGATCAGCGACGACCCGGTGAGCTTCGGAAAATTCGCCCGGCTGTTTCGTGATGATCTCGGCTGCGCAAATGCGCTGTTTCTCGACGGTACGGTCTCCAGTCTCTGGTCTCCCGACCTCGGGCGAAAGGATACCGGCGCGCCGCTGGGGCCGATGGTGGTGGCGTTGAAGGGGCGGCGCTGACCGGGCGCACAGGCGCGCAGGCATGCGGCGGCGCCCGCGCAGGGCGCGGTGATCCGCAGCGCGGATGTCCTTGTCCCTATGCGATGTGAAAGCGAGGCTACGATGTGTCGGCGCACGCGGGCGCGGGCGCGCGCACGGCGCAGACGCATGCCGTCGCCGGCGGCGCGACACAGATAAACCGCGCGCCCTTGCGGCTGCGCCCGATGCGGTTGAGGCACAGCAAGATCCGCGCAATTGCGCGCGCGGGCCGCGCGATCAGATCGCGCAGCAGCTCCAGCCGGCCGCGCAGGCCAGGCCGCCTGGCCTTGAAGGCGCGCGTCGTGAGCCGCAGCCAGCGGCGGCTTGGCGCCACCCTCGGGCGAAATCCGGGTGGATGTGTTCCCGGCCGCGCGCCGCCGCGGGCGTACGCGCGCACCCGCCGCGCCGGCATGCGCGCCACCGCCATCGCCAGCAGCATTTTCTTCGTATCGTCGAGCGCGCTGCGCACATCGGCGTCGAGCCACGCCCGGATGGCGCGCCCGTTGCTGCTGCGATCGGCGACGTGGAGCAGGAACGGCGCCATCACCTCAAGCAGCCACACGCGCATCGCGGCGAAGAACGCCGTGATGATGTGCATGCTGATCTGGGGCGGGGCGACGGTCTGCACGGTTGAGTCTCCGATTGTGAAAAGGCGACGCAGTATAACCCGGAACCGGCGCTGTCGGATTTGATTCCGCCGCGCTGATGGCGCGCATGGGCGGGCGCGCGAAAGGGTGAGGGATAACCCTTCGCGTCCTCGCGGGGGCGAAGGGCTGAATCCCGCGGGGGAAGAAGGCGTCCTCCACCCTTACAGGGGAGGCGTCAGCCGCAGGCTGACGGGGGCGGCGGCGCGAAAGGCGGCGGGCGTTCGCGACCTTGGCCGCGGTCGGGAACCAAACTTCTGGTCATGTTGTTATTGAGCCAGCAATGGAGCCCGCAATGAATTCGATTGTCTATCTGGTGGGTCTCATCGTCGTCGTCATGTTCGTTCTTTCAGTCGTCGGGCTGCGATAGCGCGCAGAGGGAATATTCAGATGTCTTTGACTTCCGACGATGCGCGGGCGCGGTCGTCCCAGGTTTCATGGGGCGCGATCGCAGCTGGGACAGTGGTGGCGAGCGGGTTCGGCATCGTCTTGCTGGGGTTTGGCGCGGGCCTCGGGCTCAGCGCCACGTCACCCTATGAGGGCGAAGGCTGGTCGCCTGTCGCCTACATCACCGCAGCCGGCATGTGGCTGCTCTGGGTGCAGATCCTAAGCTTCTATTTCGGCGGCTACGTCACGGGTCGCCTGCGCAATCGCCCGTATGGCGCGAGTGAACATGAGGCGGATGTGGGCGACAGCCTGCACGGTCTCGTGGTCTGGGGCGCCGGCGTCGTTCTCGCCACAGCAATCGCGTTGGCCGGCATCGGCGGCGCATCGGCGGCAGGGGCGGCGGCGGATCGCAATACTGTCGGCGCCAGTGTCTCGGAGGCGATCACCGAAGAGGTGACGCAGGGCGCCAGCGCCGAACGTGCGGACGGGCCGCCTGAAGCTCAGGTCGCCAACCTCGCGGAACGGCGCGCGGAGGTTGTGCGCAAAGTGACGATCATCTCCGCGTTCATCACCGCAGCGTCGCTGCTGGCCGGCGCCGTGGCGGCGTTCTTCGGCGCCGCCGCCGGCGGCAACCACCGCGACGCGGCCGTCCAGCTTCCGTTCTTCACGCACCGCAAGGTCGTGATCAAAAGCTGATCCGGAGACACCCATGCGATCGTTGCTGCTGCTGTTCATCGGCATCCCGCTGCCCATCATCCTGCTGCTGGCGTTCTGCACGCAGCGCTTCTGAGATGACATTCGGAAGGACGCCTTCCTCCACCGTTCACGGGTAGGTGTCAGTCGCACGCTGACGGAGGGGCGGTACTTTCGTCTAGTCGCCGCGCGCACCGTGCTCGCGCATCTTGCGCAGCCAGATGTCGCGGCCGCCGTCGTTTTCCTCGCCGACGCCGCCGATCAGGGATTCATGGATCGGTTTGATGCCGGCCATGCCCAGGATGCTGGCCTCAAATCCCTTCACGCCATGCGCGCCGAACATCAGGCGATAGGCCGTCGCCGGCATGCCCATGGTCACGATGACATGCGCGGAGCGGCCCTTCAGCATCTGGCGCGGCCAGCCCTTCTCGTTCGGCGTGATCGCAAAGTTGGCGCGGGCAAAGTGCTCGAAGAACGCTTTCACCAGCGCGGGCATCGTGCCCAGCCAGAGCGGATAGACGACGACGAGGTGATCGGCCTTCAGGACAGCTTCCTGCACCTGCCGAATTGGCTCCGGCGCGGGCGTCAGGAAATCCTTCGGGTCGCGCAGCATGGGGATGTCCATGGCGCCGAGATCGAAGCGGGTGACGGCGTGCCCGGCGCCTTCGGCGCCCTCGGCATAGTCGTCGGCCAGCGCGTGGCAGAAGTGTTCTGGATCGGAATGGGGATGGCCCTGCAGGATGCAGATGGTGCGGGTCATGGGCGCGCCTCCTGAAGCGGAAGCGTCGCACGATGCGGCGCGACGGCATTGATGGGGATCAACGCGCGGGTGATGGGCGGTGTTCCGTCCGTAGGGCTGGCGCTACTCCTGGCAGGGGCCTGTGTTGGTTCCGTCCGCAGCCGTGAGATATGCCTCCGGGTCAATCCATAGCCGGGCCGCTCCGTCACCCTCATAGATGTCTTCGAACCTCGGCCAGATCGAAGATTTGAATTTCATCAAATACGTTCGGTTTTCAAATGTAGCGCGAGCTGTCCGACCGCCGTCCAGGAACTCAACGCTGAGTGCGGGTGGGGCTTCGTCCGACAGCACATAGCAATCATAGGTGTGTCTGCCGTCGGTATAGCCGGGCGCCATGCTGCACGCTGAGAGGCATAGGACAGCGCCGGCGGTGACAGCGCGCATCGCTCACATCCTGAACACGCCGAACTTCGTCGGCTCCACCGGCGCGTTCAGCGCCGCCGCCAAACTCAATGCCACGACCCGCCGCGTTTGCGCCGGGTCGATCACGCCGTCGTCCC
>JANNVF010000211.1:0-2231 GCA_031414315.1 Hyphomonadaceae bacterium
GATGGAGCGAAGCGCAATCCGCCGTCGTTGTGCGTGATTGAAAGTGGCGGATTGCGCTCCGCTCCATCCGCCCTGCGATACTGCGTAGATTTGGGGGGATTGGCGCCCCGCCAATCCCCCACCCGTACCGCCGGCTTCAGCCGGCATCCTCTGCTTGTTTTGTTGTACGCCAAGGCCTTCGGCGCCTGCCGGTTGAAGCCGGCGGTACGAAAAACAGAAAACAATCCGGTTGGGTTCCAACCCGATTTATATTCCGCACATCGCTTCCGCACGGAGGGCAGCCTGATCGACTGTTCAAGGGCGCGGTGGCGATGCGATCGAGCGTGAAAGGTCATGGGGGCGGGCATGTAGCGCAAAACCATGACGGTCCGGGAGCCGGTGTTGAACAGCACTGGCCCGCACGCCGCGCCGAACCTGACCCTCGGGTGAGAACGCCCGGACGCAGGCCGCGTGAAAGAAACGGTCGCGGGACGCGAGGCTGACCTCGCACTACCGGCGTCGCAAGACGCCACTTTCCAGCGGGGCCTGCCTCGCGTCCCGGCCCTCCGTTCGAGGGCCACACAGCAAACCCGTGGGGACGTCGTGTCCCGCGCGGCCCTTCATCATGCCCCCAAGATCAGGAGACCATCATGCAGCCCACCACCACCGCCGAAGAATCCTACCGCCATGCACTTCGCGCCGCGCGCAAAGCCATCCGCGCCGGCGACATCGCGCTCGCCGAACGCTGGGTGCGTATCGCCGACCGCCACACCCGCCTGTGCGATCACAGCTGGGCCATGGAGGGCAAACGCCTGATGATCCGCTACGGCCAGAAGCGGTTCGAGGCGTGGAAGAACGGGCTGGAGAACCGCGCCCAGTTGCCGCGCGACAGTGTTGGAGGCGGCGGCGCGAAAGTGCGAGAATGAGTCCATGACGCTCGTTCGCCGGTTTCTTGTGCTCGCCTTCGCGGCTTTCCTCACCGCCTGCGCGCCCACCGTGCAGCAGGCGCTGCGGCCGCTGGCCGTCGCCCAGGCGCCGCGCTTCGATGAAGCGGCGCAGCGTTTCTACTCGTTCGATGGCGCGCCGCTGGGCCTGTCGGTCTGGAAGCCCCCGGTTGGGCAGGCGCCATGGGCAGTGATCGTCGCGCTGCACGGCATGAACGACTACGGCGAGGCGTTCTATCTCGCAGGGCCGTGGTGGGCTGAGCAGGGGATCGCGACCTACGCCTACGACGCGCGCGGCCACGGGCGCTCGCCGGAGCGCGGCGTCTGGGGCGGTACGCGGCTTTTGACGGAGGATTTGCGCACCGCGATCGCCGTCGCGCGCCGCGATCACCCGGGTGCGCTGATCGCCGTTGTCGGCGACAGCATGGGCGCGGCCACCGCGATCGCCGCGTTCGCGTCGGACGATCCGCCCGCTGCCGACCGGCTGGTGCTGGTGGCGCCGGCGGTGTGGGGCTGGTCGACGCTGCCGACGCCGTACGCCGCGACGCTCTGGTTCGGCGCACACACCTTCCCGTATCGCGCGGTGACGCCGCCCAAGCGCGTGCAGCGCCGGATCGTGGCGTCCGACAACACCGAGATGCTCCGCAAGATCGGGCGCGACCGCAACATGATCTTCCGCACCCGGATCGACGCGGTCTACGGCCTGGTGCGGCTGATGGAGCGGGCCTCCGACGGGGCGGGGCGCTTGCGCGTGCCGACCGCGTTCTTCTACGGCGCCAGGGACCAGATCATCCCGCGCGCCTCCGCGCTCAAGGCCGCGCGGCGGCTGCCACCCGCCGCGCGCACGGCGATCTACCCGGAGGGCTACCACATGCTGCTGCGCGACAAGCAGGCGCAGAACGTCTGGAAGGACGTGGCGGCCTTCATCCAAACCCCGGACGCGCCGTTTCCGTCGGGCGCTGCCGCGCTGATCGGTCCCAGAGCCGCCGGTCAGGCCGCGGCTCAGGCCAGCGCAAGCGAAGCTTTAACCGACCGTCGCTAGGGTCCGGGCCGTTATGGCCCTGAAACTCGCCCTTCCTTCCCTCGACAAGCGCGGCGTGGCGCTCGCCCGCGCGCGGTTCAGCGCGTGGTGGAACGGGACCGCCTTCGACGAGGCCGAAGCCAAGGCCGCCATCGAGGCGGCGATGGAGTCCGCCGCCAATGACGCGGGCGTGGAGGGAGATCTGTTCGCCCTCGACAGCGCCCCGGAGGATCCGCGCCTGGACGCGCTCCAGCGTATCTGGGGCAAGGGTCGGGTCGGTCCCGGCG
>JANNVF010000212.1:0-1702 GCA_031414315.1 Hyphomonadaceae bacterium
GCCCGCGTGGCGTATCTCGAAGCGGCCCTCGCCGCCGCCGTCGCGGCCCGCGATGAGTACCACCGTCTCTACGAGCAGCTGCGGGAGGAGTGCGAGAAGCTCAAGCGGGGGCTGTTGGGACAGAAGGCCGAACGCGTCACCAAGGACGATCGCCAGCTCACCCTCGCTCTGCTCGAAACCCTGCTCGCGCAGCATGCCACCCCGGAGCTCGTCGAGAAGGAAACGGTCCGGGCGCATGAGCGCACGAAGCCGAGCGGCCGCAAACCGCTACCCGCCCACCTCCCGCGCGTCGACGTCGAATTGATCCCGTTCGAAGTCCAGCAGGCGGGCCTCGAGAACTTCCGTCGCATTGGCGAAGAGGTGAGCGAGGTGCTGGAGCGCCGCCGCGCCTCGAGTGTCGTCGTGCGGGTGATTCGGCCGAAATTCGTGGCCAAGGACGCCCCCCGGCAAGGGCCGGTCCAGGTGCTCATTGGCGACCCAGCCGATCTGCCCATCCTGCGCGGGCGGGCGGGCCCGGGCATGCTGGCCGACACCATCGTCCGGCGCTGGCAGGACCACCAACCGCTCCACCGCTTGGAGCGTATCTACGCGCGGGATGGCCTCGAGCTGGCGCGGTCCACGATCTGCGGCTGGCATGGGGAGCTGGCGAATTTGGCCCGGCCGATCGTGGACGCCATGCACACCGAGGCGCTGCAGCAGCCGTACCTCTGCACGGACGCCACCGGGGTCCTCGTCCAGGCCCCGGAGAAGTGCCGCCATGGACACTTCTGGGTCCTGATCGCGCCGGCGTTGCACGTGCTCTTTCGGTACTCGGCCAAGCACGACAAGCAGGCGGTGGACGCCCTGCTCCCCGGCTACCAGGGGGTGCTCGTCGCTGATGCGCACAGTGTCTACGATCACCTGTTCACCGACGGCACCGTGCAGGAGGCCGGGTGTTGGAGTCACCTGCGCCGCTACTGGTTCAAGACGTTGGGCTCGGACCCGGAGCACGGGCGCGCGGCGCTGGCGATGATCGGGGCGCTGTTCACGATCGAGCGCGCGCTGGTGGCGGGGCCCCCGGCCCGGCGCCAGATCGTGCGCCACGAGACCTCGCGCCCCCTGGTCCAGCGCTTCTTCGAGTGGTGCATCGCCCTGCAGCCGAGCGCGCTCGATGCCACGCCGTTGGCCAAGGCGATCGGGTACGCCACCAACCACCGCCAGGCCTTCGAGCGCTTCCTCGACGACGGCCGGCTGCCGATGCACAACAATTGGAGCGAATTGCAGCTGCGCCGCCAAGTGACCGGGCGGCGCAATTGGATCTTCTGCGGCTCGGACGACGGGGCCGAGGTGAACACCATCTTCGTCTCGCTCCTCGCCAGCTGTGGGCTCCATCAGCTCGAGCCGTGGACCTATCTGCGCGACCTCTTCTGCCTCCTGCCCGGCTGGCCCCAGCGGCGCGTCCTCGACCTCGCGCCGGCCTACTGGAAGCGCACGCGCCAGGAGGAGGAGACTCAGCGGCGCCTCGCCGACAATCCCTTCCGCTCCGCCGTCATCGCCCTGGACCGTCTCCATCCCGACGACTCATAGCCCGCGGACCACCGGCTGTCAGTGACGCGGTTCGCCGAACGCATACGTTGATGGCGACGTAATAAATGAACCCATCCGGACCCGTGATGATGTCCACCGGGCCACCCGCCGCGGAAGAGATCACGCTCGGGTTGCC
>JANNVF010000213.1:0-6321 GCA_031414315.1 Hyphomonadaceae bacterium
AGCGATGGCGCGATGCGCCCCGTATCAGGCACGTCGTTTGCCGCCCCGCGCGTTGCAGCCATCGTCGCCAGGCGACTTGCAGATGCGCCCGCACAGGGTGGCGATCGCGTCGTGCGGCAGCTGGAGGCGGAAGCGCTGGACCTCGGTCCACGGGGGCGGGATCCGATCTATGGCTGGGGTCAGATCGCCAGCGAGTAGACGTTGTTTCAAAATGGCGCCCGAACCGGCTCGTCCGTCCACTCTGACGCGCGACCTAATCGTGTGTTGCAATCGAAATACACCCACAGGAGCGTAACGCCGCGCGCCAAGCCCCTCAGAAGTGAGCCGTGTGGCAACATCGGGCGTTCAAGACAAGTATGCGCATTGAGCCGTCTTGATGTCGGTTTGAGGGGTGCAGCGAGTGGATCTTGCTGTACGAAGCGGGTGCACACTTCATGCGTTCTGAACTCGAGATCCCCAGTGGTCGAACGGGCGGCAGGCTATGGGCGGCCACTCTGTGCGCGGCAATCGGCGCTGTCTTTGTCCTCGGCGCGACGGCCGCTCAGGCCGATGAAATGCGCTACCAGTTTACCAATCCGTCGTTCGGCGGCAACCCGTTCAACTCGAGCCATCTGCTCGCGGTGGCGAACGCCCAAAACGACAACGACAAGCCCAGCACCGCCAGCCAGCAGACGCAGGCCGACCAGTTCGTCCGTCTGCTGCAGTCGAGGTTGCTGTCCGCGCTGGCCAGCCAGGTCAGCGAAGCCATCCTTGGCGAGAACGCGCAGGAGACAGGACGCATCGTCTACGGCTCGCAAACGGTCGAGTGGGAAACGCTGCTCGACTCCATCAAGCTGACCATCACCGAGGCCGATACAGGTGCGGTGACGATCATCGAAATTCCGTCGATCAATGGCGGTGGCTGAGCAATGCAAATCAGCAGAATCCTGACGATTGCAGCGGCGGCCATGGCGCTGACCGGCTGCTCGGCGAATGGTGGGCCGCACTCGTTCATCTCGCAGGCGCCGCAGGTTGCGACCGTGACGGGCGCGCAGCGTGATCTTCTCGTGCTGCCGCCGCCGACCTCGCGCATGACCGTGGCGGTCTACAACTTCCTCGATCAGACTGGGCAGTTCCGTAGCGGCGAAGGCACGCAAACGCTGTCACGCGTCGTGTCGCAAGGCGCGACCTCTATTCTCGTCAAGGCGCTGCAGGATGCCGGCAACCGCCGTTGGTTCCAGGTCATGGAACGCGAGCGGCTCGATAACCTTCTGAAAGAACGCCAGATCATTCGCGAGATGCGCCAGCGCTATCTCGGCGAAGAGCAGGTCAATCCGGAAGCGCTGCCGTCACTCATGTTTGCCGGCCTCCTGCTCGAAGGCGGCGTGATCGGGTACGATTCAAATACGCTTTCCGGCGGTGTCGGCGCGCGCTACCTCGGCATTGGCGGATTTTCAGAGTACCGGCAAGACACCGTCACGGTCTATCTGCGCGCCGTCTCGGTGAAGACCGGCGAGGTGCTGACGACCGTTGTGGCGCGCAAGACTGTTGCGTCAGTGGCGCTCAGCGCCAGCGCGTTTCGCTATGTTGCATTCAAGGAATTGCTGGAAGCGGAAACCGGCATCACCACCAATGAACCTGATCAGGTCGCGCTCCAGCAGGCAATCGAGAAGGCGGTCCAGTCGCTCGTGCTTGAAGGCGCGCAGCTTGGCTACTGGCAGTTTGAAGATGCGACCGCAGCGCAGCCGCTGATCGATCAGTACCTGCGCGACAAGCGCGGCACCTACGACGCCAACGCGCTGCCGATGGAAGCGGCGCGGGGCGATCAACCGCGCCTTCGCGCAGCGTCGCAGCCGCGCAGACAGTCGCGGTCAGCTGCGGAAGTCGGGGCGCCCACGGATGGGCTCGTTGTGGGGCAAAATCTTTCGGCCGCGCCACATGGGATGGAAGGTCCGACGTCGAGATCGCAGTAGGCCGAAAGGTCCACGGCGCCTCGGCACAGGATGGATGAGGAATTCGGATGGCGGGCTGCGGCGCGCCATACAGAAGAAGGCCGACGAAGAGCGGTCGATTGGTGGACGTGTTTTAGCATGATCGCGTGATGGCGCGAAAGCAGGAGGGTATTCAATGAAGAAGTATCTCGCGCTCGGCGTCTCCGCCATTGCGCTCTTCTCGGCGTCGGCGTTTGCCGGGCCCGGGAACAACAGCGTCGTCACACAGGCGACGGACTCCAACGTGGCCAGTGTTGACCAGGACCAGAGCTCCTGGGGCTCCAACTCGAATGTCGAGCAGACCGGGACGACAAACACGTCGACCGTCCTGCAACGCGACGACGGGTCGGCGGTTGACAGTCTCCATGCCAACGACTCCGCGATCATCCAGTCGGGTGACAACAACAACGCGACGGTCACGCAGCGTAGCCAGAACGCCGATGACAGTCCGTCAGCGCAAAACTATTCGGGCGTCTACCAATCCGGAACCGGCGCCATCGCCGAGGTCCTGCAGGTCGGTCAGGCCGCGTATTCCTACATCAATCAGCTCGATGTCGATCAAACGGCGTTTGTCGAGCAACGTGGCCCAGGCGCGGACTCCTCGACGATCAATCAGGAAGGCTCCGGCCATACGGCCGACCTGTTCCAGCGCGGTCCCGACAACTCGGCGATTCTCCAGTCGACGATCGATCAGATCGGCGACACCAACGCGTCTTCGGTAACGCAGGTCGGGTATGACGCCACGTCGTCGATCCTTCAGTCGGGCGCGTTCAACACCGCCACCGTCAATCAGGACAGCAACGGTGATGGCCCGGCGTTCTCCGACATCCTCCAGGACAACGAAAACAACATTGCCGAAGTGACACAGCAAGGCGGCGGCTCGTCCTCGATGATTACGCAAACCGGCACGTTCGGCACGGCGACCGTCGACCAGGACAGCACCGGCGGTGGTCTGCTCGACTCTGTAGTCACCCAGAACGGCGACACGGATACCGCGACCGTCACGCAGCAGGGCGCCAACGCGCTCTCCGACGTCAATCAGGACCTGGGTGTCAGCCTGGTCGCCAGTGTGGACCAGAACAGCACCGGCTCAGGTCAGCTTTCGTCGACGATCTACCAGACCGGGGAGATCAACACCGCCACGGTCACCCAGTCCGGCGACACCGCGCTGTCCGACATCCACCAGGAAGGCTACAATCAGCTGGCGACCGTCACCCAGATCAATGCGGGCTTCGATGGTCACACGTCATCGATTGCGCAGATTGACAACGACAACATCGCCACGGTGACCCAACGCGGCGCCGGGCCGGTGTCATCCACGATCGAGCAATCGGGTGAACTGATGGAAGCCACCGTCGATCAGAACGGCACGAACCTCAGCTCGGACATCTTCCAGGGAGGTGGTTCTGGCAACCTCGCCAGTGTGACGCAGAAGCATGATGGCAAGTCGTCCTACGTCTCGCAGGACGGCAGTGGCCACATCGTGACGGTGTTGCAGAACTCGAACACTGCGGCCTCGTCTGAAGTCTATCAGACCGGCTCGTTCAACACCGCCACGGTGTCGCAGTAAACGTCGGTGGGCCGGCGCGGAGATTCGCGCCGGCCCGTTTCGTTTTCAAGGGGCCGGTCACGTGACGCGTAAACTGCGGCTCCATGCGGCGGCCTCCCTGCTCGGGATGATGTTTGCGCTGCACCCGGTGATGGCGCAGGCGGACCCGAGCAACGCAGCCGAACTCACCCAGGACGGCGAAGAACTTTCCGCTGACGTCACGCAGGAAGTCGCCGGCAACCACGCCGAGATCCAGCAGCTGGGCAACGCCCACGTCGCCGATCTTCACCAGCGCGGCGGCGCGACCGCGGTCATCAACCAGTCCGGCGCATCCAATCGCGCGACGGTATCCCAGGGATACGCCTACGAGGCCGCCACCTACCTGGAGCTTTCCCAGCATGGCGCCGGCAACGAGGCTGATGTACTGCAGGATGCGGACGGCAACAGCGCCTCGCTGGGCCAGTATGGTGACGGCAATCATGTGGACCTGTCGCAGATCGGTAGCGGCAACACCTTTACCCATGAGCAGATCGGGAACGATCTTGGCATCATCGTCACGCAGATGGGCGGCGCCACGATGACGATCACGCAAACCGGACCAGGCCCGTGAGAGGCGCGATGCGTCTGCACGCAGCTACGGCCGTCGCTGTCCTGATCTGCGCGGTTGCACCATCGTCGATCGCGCACGCGCAAGGGGCCTCTTCGGTCGATCAGATTCCGCAATCCATCAGCCGCGCGACGCTGGCTACATCGCCCCAGCAGGTGAGGGCCCCGGGCGCGCGCGATCGGATGGCTGTAAGTCAACTCCCGTCGGGTCTGGCCGAACGCGCCGGCAGTGGCGCGGGCGAGACCGTCCGCGCGCAAGCTGACGCCGCGCCTGAAATAGCAACACTGGCGCCCGCGCACCGTCGCGCCGGATCGGTGGACGCCGACGAGATCGCGCGCATTCTCGACGAGGGAAGCGCCACGTCGATCGATGCAGCCGCAGCGATCGCTTCGGGGCTGGTCGGCGCTTCACCGGCCCGTGCGGTCGTTGAGGAACGTCGACCGCCACCACCGCCGGGGAGCTTGTTTTCGGACCTTCCAGGTGGCCGTCCGTAGGACGCGCGCAGTCGTTCTGACGCGACGCTCAAGAGAAATGACTGGAAAGTCTGGCCGGAAGATACTCTCTGGCTGCGAAGGCATTCGACGACGAAAGGGGGCGCCACATGGCACGACTGGCTACGGTTTTCGTATTGCTTGGAGTCGTTTTATTCGCAGCATCCTGTGCGCAGCCGGCCACCGGCGTGAGTGTCGAAGGCGCATGGATCGCAGCCCCGCTCGGAGAGTCCGATTCAGCCTCCGGATTCGCGATCATTCACAACGGCGCCGGCGCCGACGATCGGCTTGTATCGGTGTCGAGCCCACGTGCAGGTGAGGTGATGCTGCACGAAATGAACATGGATGGCGGGCTGATGACCATGCGGCCACTCGAGGGCGGTCTGCGTGTCCCCGCACGCGGTGATGCTGAGCTTGCGCCCAACGGTGCGCACTTGATGTTCATGGGCATGGAGAGCGCGCTGGTCATGGGCGAAACGGTGCCCGTCGTCCTGCAGTTCGAGCAAGCCGGCGTTGTGTCGGTCGACTTCACGGTTTCCGATCACGCGCCGACGGCGGACGCGCACAAGACGCACGACTGACCTCCGCGATGCTGGACGCGTTACGTCGACACAGGGTCCTCTTGTTTGGCGTCGCATTCGCGGCGCTCGCGGGCTATGCCGCGCTCACGATCATCAAGCGTTCGCCGCCGTCCCGGCAGATCGCCACTGGGCCTGTGAAGGATGATCTGGCGCGTTTGAACCGTGGCGTCGACGAAATCACGCTGCTTGATGACGCGGGCGGTCCTGTACGCTGGGGCGCGCTGAAGGGGCGACCCCGGGCAATATTCTTCGGCTTCACTCATTGCCCGGTCATCTGCCCCGTCACGGTCTGGGAGCTGAACAACGCCCTGGACCACATCGGCACCCCGGCGGCGCAGATCGCCATCCAGTTCGTCACGCTTGATCCCGAGCGCGACACGCCGGATGCGCTGCTGAAGTATTTCTCCGGCTTTGACGGGCGGGTGGACGGGTATTCCGGAACGCCGCAAGCTATCGCGCAGATCGCGCGCGCCTTCGAGGTCGTGCACCGTCGGACCGAGCTGGAGAACGCCGACTACACGATCGATCACACGCCGACAGTTTTCCTGCTGGATGCTTCTGGGCGCGTCGTCGATGTGATCGCATACGGATCGCCCCCCGAGATTGTCGAGGCGAGACTCCGCGCACTCGTGACAGCCACTCCAGGCCGCTAGGGGTTCGCTAGTCGCTGGACGGAGCGAGCGCCGGCGGCGTCGGCTCGCTGGGCGGCGTCGGTGACGGCGTCGTCGCCAGGCTTCCCATCGCTGCGGCCAGTTCGAACTCAGACACGACGGCGTCCCGCTGTGCACGGGCAAGATCTACGCGCGCAGCCAGCAGTTCCTGTTCCTGATTCAGCGCGTCGATGGTGGAGCGTGTCCCGGCGCGTTGTTCGCGCTGCATGCCGCGCTGTGCGAGTTCGGCCGCCTCAACGCGCGACACGGACGCCGTGACGTTGGCTTTCGCGGATTGCAAGTTGCTCCAGGCCACGTTGACCTGTTGCTGCACCCCACGTCGCGTGTCCACCAGGGTGTGATTGGCGCCGCTGCGGATATAGCGTTGCTGGCGTGTGCGCGCGCGCGTCAGGCCGCCGCTGAACAACGGCACGCTGAGGCGCAGGGCCACGGTGTCCTCGGACTCCTGCTGC
>JANNVF010000214.1:0-2733 GCA_031414315.1 Hyphomonadaceae bacterium
AGCCTGCCACACGCCGCGTCGGGGGAGCTCAACCGACATCGAGGCCTGGCGGGGGCCGGAGGGGCGCCGAAGTCGGTGGGTACTGAAAAAACGCCGCCCCGGCGAGGCCGGAGCGGCGCGAACGACTGCACGCGCTGACGCAAAAGCTAAGAGGCGGACTGAGGGTAATGGGGTATCAAGTCGAGGAATCGCCCGCTCCCATCGTCGGTTTCAATGCTGGTTCTCGGGCCGATATGCAGGCCCTCCAGGCCCGCCTGTTTGATCGCGGCATCTACATCTTGTTGTCGAACTATCTCGGCGCGGGACCAGAAGGACTCCTTCGCGCCGCCGTCTACGCGGACCATTGCGATGACGACATCGAACAGCTGTTGGCCTGCCTGAAGGGACTGTCGTAAAATTTCGAATGAGTTTCCGTTGTGATCCGACGCAAACTAAATTCTTTCCGACGCAAGCTGGCCCGACCCGTTGGTACTTACGGCAAACAAGGGCATCGGTCATGCACTGGAGAACACAGGCATGACGGTGCGAGGACAACGCTGGCTCGATCATTTTTTGATTACCGTGCACGACTTGGACGAGTCCGGCACGGCATGGGAGCGGCTCGGCTTTCGCGTCCTCCCACCCATGGAACATCTCGATTTCGGGTCACGCAACCGGGTTATTCAATTCCGCCAAAATTACGTTGAACTATTGTCCGACATCGAAGGCATCCCGCTTGACTATCGCGAGCATTATCTCGGGCGGCTGCGGATCGGCGAAGGCCACGCCAACATTTGCTTCAGCTCGAGCGACCTTATAGCTGATCGCGCCGCCATGGAGCAGTCGGGCGTGGAAGCGTCGCCTGTCGGCAGCGGCCGCCGTTCAATTGTGATGCCCAACGGGTGCAGCGAGGAAACGGCCAGCAAATTCCTCTATGTCTGGCGCCCTGGGCGCAGCTACATGACTCCGTTCTGGGCGACGCATGACAAGCCCGAGACTATCTTCGTACCAGAGTATCAAGTGCATCCCAACACCGCCCAAGAAGTCGTGGGAGTGACCTGTTACTCGAACGATATCGCCGCCGACGCCAGGTTTTTCGCGGACGCTTCCGCTGGCGAGGTGGTCGATATCGCCGGTGGTAAGCGTGTTTGTGTCGCCTGCGGTCACTGGGTGGACATCCTCTCACCCGAGGCGGTGATCGATAAGTTCGACAGTTCGACACCAGAAATGCCAGTGACCTGCGCGGGCTTCGCCGTCGGCATGACAATCCTCGTTGAATCGCTCGATAAGTGTCGCGCAGCTATCGCTGCTGCTGTGCCGGTTCGCGAGCATGACGGCGGGCTGCTCGTGCCCGCATCGAACGCGAGCGGCTCCTTCATTCATTTCGTAGGAGAGTGACATGAGCGCTGGTGGGTTTGCCGATCTGGACGGCGTAAACGCCTTGCTTGCGACGACGCCGATCCACCGCTTCCTCGGCTTCGCGGTGACGGCGATGGATGCGGCGAGCGGCACGCTGGTGATGACTTGCCCGGTACGCGGCAACCCCGAACGATATGAAGGCGCCGAGCATGCGCATGGTGGCGCGATCGCGACGCTGATCGATTCGGCGGCCACCTTCGCCTGCTCGGTTCACCTGCAGCGAGGGGTGCCGACGATGAGCATCACGGTCGATTATCTGCGTCCCGCTTATGGCGAGATGCTGGAGGCGCGGGCCACTGTGCGCCGCGCGGGGAAGACCGCTGGAATCATCGATGTGGAAGTGCATGCGGGTGGCAAAATTGTCGCCCTTGGCCGCTGCACTCAAGCCACGGCTTCATAGGAGAGCATGAATGCGCGCAGTTTTAACAGTCGAGCATGGCGGGCGCGACGTGTTACGGTCCGTGACCGATTATCCCGAGCCCGAGGCGGGTCCCGGCGAAGTCGTGGTCAATGTGACGGCCTGTGCACTCAATTTCCATGACATCTTCACTCGCCGGGGAATGCCCGGGATCAAGATTAATTTGCCGGTGGTGGTGGGCTCGGACATTGCCGGGACGATTGCATCACTAGGCGACGACGTCCACGGTTGGAAGGTCGGCGACCGCGTGCTCGTGGACCCGGTCATGCCAGGAGCCGTCGGTATGGTTGGCGAAACTGTCGACGGTGGCCGAGCTGAGCGGGTCAAGGTGTCCGCTAAGCAACTTGTAGCTATTCCCGAAGGAGTGTCGCTCGAAGACGCTGCCGCGCTCCCACTGGCCTACGGCACGGCTTACCGGATGATGATCACACGCGGGCGCATCAAGGCGGGCGATAAGGTGCTGGTGCTCGGTGCGAGCGGAGGGGTCGGCGCGGCCTGCGTGCAGCTGGCAAAGATAGTGGGCTGCACGGTCGCGGCGTGCGCGTCGAGCAAGTCCAAGCTTGATCGCTTGGCCGCGGTCGGTGCCGACCATCTCATCGACTATGCGAACGCGAGCATCGTTGACGAGGTGAAGCGTATCTTCGGAAAGCCCCGGCTTACGGGCGAAGGCGGAGTGGATGTTGCGGTCAACTTCACTGGCGGCGACACGTGGAAGGACACGCAGCGGTGCGTCAGGCACGGTGGCCGGATCGTCAATTGCGGGGCCACTGCTGGATACGACGTTTCCATGGACCTGCGCTTCCTGTGGTCGTTCGAACATGAAGTCATCGGATCGGACGGTTGGGCGCCGAGCGACCTCGTCGAGTTGATGAATCTGATTGCAAGCGGCCGCCTCAAGCCGCTGATCGACAAGGTGC
>JANNVF010000215.1:0-4245 GCA_031414315.1 Hyphomonadaceae bacterium
GTCGCCGGTGATTTCCGGGCTGGTGTATGTGCTGCTCTACAGCGTCCACGGCTGGTTCGGGCCGTACCTCGACGAACACAACATCCAGATCATCTTCGCCGTGCCGGGCATCGTGCTGGCGACGACGCTGGTGACGTTCCCTTACGTTGCGCGCGAGCTTATTCCGCTGATGCAGGAGCAGGGCTCCGATGAAGAAGCTGCCGCCGCGACGCTGGGCGCGGGCCCGTGGAGCACGTTCTGGCAGGTAACGCTTCCCAACGTGAAATGGGCGCTGATGTACGGTGTTCTGCTCTGCACCGCACGCGCGATGGGTGAATTCGGCGCGGTGTCGGTGGTGTCCGGCAACATTCGCGGCCAGACCTCCACGATGCCGCTGCACGTGGAGATCCTCTACAATGAATATAACTTCGTCGCGGCGTTTGCGATCGCGTCCCTGCTCGCCATGTTCGCCCTGGTGACGCTGGTCGTGAAGACGGTGCTGGAATCCCGGTTCTCCGGGGAGCTTGCCGCGCAGCGCCGGCACTGAGAGAGATTATGCCGCTCGAGATCGAGGATATCCGCAAGAGCTTCGGGAAATTTCCCGCGCTGAACGGCGTGTCGCTGCGCGCGGAGGACCGGGAGTTCATCGCGCTGCTGGGGCCATCGGGCTCCGGCAAGACCACGCTGCTGCGCTGCATCGCGGGGCTTGAGGCGCCCGACGGTGGCGCCGTGCGCTTTCAGGATGAAAATCTGCTGACACAGAAAGTGCGCGACCGCCGCATCGGCTTCGTGTTCCAGCACTACGCGCTGTTCCGGCACATGACGGCGGCGCAGAACGTGGCGTTCGGCCTCAAGGCCAAGCGCGGCAAGGACAAACCCGGCAAGGAGGCGATCAAGGCGCGCGTCGCGGAGTTGCTGGCGCTCGTGCAGCTCGACGGCCTCGGCGATCGTTACCCGAGCCAGCTTTCGGGCGGGCAGCGCCAGCGCGTGGCGCTCGCCCGCGCGCTCGCCATCGAACCGCGCATTCTGCTGCTTGACGAGCCGTTCGGCGCGCTCGACGCCAAGGTGCGCCGCGAACTGCGCCGCTGGCTGCGCGAGATCCACGAGCGCACGGGGCTGACCACGATCTTCGTCACCCACGATCAGGAAGAAGCGCTCGAACTCGCTGATCGCGTGGCGTTGCTGAAAGACGGACAGCTGGAGCAGGTGGGCACACCGGAAGAGCTTTATCACCAGCCGGCGAGCGCCTTCGTGTTCGAGTTCGTCGGCGATCACGCGAAGCTCGCGTGCGAGGTGCGTGGCGGGCAGGCGGTGTTCGGTAGCGCGACAGTGGCGATTACCGGTCAATCTCCCGCAGACGGCCCGGCCACCGCCTACGTGCGGCCGGACCTGTTCAACGTCATTCCCGGCGAAGGTCCTGGCCTGCGCGCGCGTCTGCGCGATGTGGTGTCGGCGGGCGCGAGCGGGCGGCTCGATTGCATGCTCGACAGTGGCGAGTCGCTTGAGATCCGTGTGCCCCATGAAGTGGCGCAGAAACTGAAGCCCGGCGACATGGTGACGGTGGCGCCGCGCGAAGTGCGGGTGTGGGGTTAGTATTCGCACCGCCGGCTTCAGCCGGCGCTTTTCCGAAGGGGCGCCTGTCGGAAGGGATGCCGGCTGAAGCCGGCGGTACCGGAAACCCTAGATCTCGAAGTTCTCGTCCGGTGTCGGCTGGCGGGGCAGCACATCGAGCGCATCGCGGATCATACCGGCCGCTGCGGTCTGATGCGTCACGGGGTCGATCAGCACGAACGCGCCGGTGGCCGGCGAGATGTCGAACAGGTCGGCCAGCAGCGGCGTCTGCGCCTTGACGCGCACCGAGGCGATGTCGTTGAGCGCGAGCGCCGTCGCGCCGCTGACAGCGGCGAGTTCGGTAACCTCGCGCACGAAGTGAATTTCCTCGATCGTCGCCAGCGTCGAACGCGTGCCTTGGCGCAGGTGATATCGGCGGCCCTTCTGCCACGACGCGGTGTCGAGCCAGCAGAGATCGGCGGTGAATGTACGCGCGATCTCCAGGTCGTTGGACCCCAGCGCGTCGCCGCGCGCGAGATCGAGATCGCGGTCGAGCACGAGCGTCACCGACTGACCGGCGACGGCGCTCTCCAGTGGGCCATCGAACGAGCGGATTTCACGGACCGTCGCGGGCAGCAATGACGGCGCCGCGATCACGTCATCGCCGACGCGCACGCTGCCGCTTTCCACGCGGCCCGCATAGCCGCGCCGCGCATCGGGATCGGTCTCGCCCCAGCGCGCCACGCGCTGGATCGGGAAGCGGAACGGCGCATCGTTTGTCGCGGCGCGCGGCGGCACGCTTTCCAGGATGTCGAGCAGCGTCGGGCCCTTGTACCAGGGCGCCGCGCCTGCGCGCGCGACGTTGTCGCCGGCCTTCGCGGAGATCGGGATATAGGCCAGCGGCTCCAAATCGAGCGTGCGCGCGATGCGCTCGAAGCCGTCGCGGATTTCGTTGAACGCGGCCTGCGACCAGTCGAGCAGGTCCATCTTGTTGATTGCCACGATGACGTCGAGGCCCATCAGCTTGGCGATCGCCGCATGGCGGCGCGTCTGTGGCTTCAGGCCCTTGCCGACGATGCGGCTGCCATCGATCAGGATGATGGCGACTTCGGCGGTCGAAGCCGCTGTGACCATGTTGCGCGTGTACTGCTCGTGGCCCGGCGCGTCGGCGATTACGAACGCGCGCTTCGGCGTGGAGAAATAGCGGTACGCGACATCTATGGTGATGCCTTGCTCGCGCTCCGATTCAAGCCCGTCGGTGACGAGCGCGAGGTCGATGCCGTCGACATCGGCGCGGGCATGCTTGGCGCGGACGATGGCGGCGATCTGGTCGCGCATCAGACCTTTTGAGTCATAGAGCAGTCGGCCGATCAGCGTGGACTTGCCGTCATCGACGCTGCCGGCGGTCATGAACCGCAGCACGTCGCGATCCTGGGAAGAAAGGCCGTCGAACATCAGAAGTATCCTTCCTTCTTGCGCCGCTCCATCGACGCTTCGGAAGCCTGGTCGTCCATGCGGGTGGCGCCGCGCTCGGAAAGATCGGCGAACTCGGTTTCGGCGATGATCTCGACGGGATTGCGCGCGACGGACGCCACCGGCGCCGTGCAGGTGATGTCGCCCACGGTGCGGAAGCGGACGCTGACGCGCTCCACGTGATCGCCTTCGCCGGCGGGCGTGAGATCGGTGACGGGCATCAACAACTCGCCACGGCGCACAATATCGCGGTCGTGGGCGTAGTAGAGGCTCGGCAACGACATCTTTTCGCGGGCGATGTAAGTCCAGATGTCCCGCTCGGTCCAGTTGGATATCGGGAACACGCGCATGTTCTCGCCGGGATGGATCTTGGCGTTGTAGAGGCTCCACAACTCCGGGCGCTGCAGCTTCGGGTTCCACTGTCCGAACTCGTCGCGGTGCGAAAAGATGCGCTCCTTGGCGCGGGCCTTTTCCTCGTCGCGACGCGCGCCGCCGATGAGCGCATCGAACTGGTGCTCGGCGATCGCTTCCAGAAGCGTCACTGCCTGCGCGCCGTTGCGGCTGTCGGTGGCCTTGCGCAGCCGCACCGTGCCGCGCGCGATGGACTCCTCCACGTGCGCGACGATCAGCTTTTCACCGAGTTCCGCCACGCGCGCGTCGCGGAAGGCGATCACTTCGGGAAAGTTGTGGCCGGTGTCCACGTGCAGCAGCGGGAACGGCAGCGGCTCGGGCCGGAACGCCTTCTCCGCCAGCCGCAGCAGCACCGCGCTGTCCTTGCCGCCGGAGAACAGCAGCGCGGGGCGGTCGAACTCGGCGGCCACCTCGCGGAGAATGTGGATCGCCTCGGATTCCAGCCGGTTCAGATGCGAGAGCGCGGTGAGTTGCGCGACGGCGGTCATGGCCGCGCTCCGATCAGGGTGTGGGTCGGGAGTTCGCTCACGTGCAGGCCGCACTCCTTGCTGTCGGATTGTTCCCACCACCAGCGCCCGGCGCGCGGATCTTCGCCCGGACGGATGGCGCGGGTGCACGGGTCGCACCCGATGGACGGGTAACCGCGCGCATGAAGGGGATTGATCGGCACGTCGCGTGCGGCGACGTAAGCCAGCACGTCCTCCCACGACCAGTCGGCCAGCGGGTTGAACTTCTCAACGCCGTGGACGGCGTCATGCTCGCGGTCGTGCAGATCGACGCGGGTGACGCTCTGATCGCGGCGCTGGCCGGTGATCCACGCGGCCTTGCCGG
>JANNVF010000216.1:0-8598 GCA_031414315.1 Hyphomonadaceae bacterium
CGCCCGCGCCTGGATGCGCCGGCGCGCTGCGGTGAAGGCGGTCTCCACGGCGCGGCGGAAGCGCGCGCGCATGTCGTCCTCGCGGCCGAACGCCTGCACGGTGTCGATGGCGTCGATGCTTTCGGCGGCGGATGCGGAGGCATCGGCCACCCGATCCTGCGCGGTGGTGGAGAGCGTGCGCACGCGCCGGCCGAAAAAGAGGACGGGCCCGAGCGTCAGCGGCAACACCAGCAGCAGCAAGCCGGCAAGCTGCGCATTGGTCACCACCAGCATCACCGCCGCGCCGATGAGTGTCAGCACACCACGCAACGCCATCGACGCCGACGAGCCGATCAGGGTCTCGATGAGGGCTGCGTCCACAGTGAGACGCGACAGCACCTCGCCGGTGCGCACGCGTGCGAAATAGCCGGCCGAGAGCGACAACAGGTGATCGTAGACATCCGCGCGCAGATCCGCGACCACGCGCTCGCCGATCTTGCTGACGAAATAGAACCGCGCCGCCGATGTGATCGCCATGAAGATCGCGACGCCCGCAAGGCCCATGAACGCGCGATCGACGGCCTGCGCCGCCCCCGAGACGAACCCGTGATCAATGACGCTGCGAAACGCGAGTGGCATCGCGAGGCTCGCGACGGTGGAGAGCACAAGAAACAGCGCCGCGCCCGCCACGTCGCCGCGCCGTCGCAGCAGATAGGGCAGGAGACCGCGCAGCGGCCGGACATCGCGTCCGCGCGGGCGTTTTTCAGCGGCGGCGCCGATGCCGGCGGCGTGTTCTGCGCCGTAGCTCGGGCGGTCCTGTGCGTCGGTCTGGGCCATGGGGGTGGTGTCGCACGCGCGGCCCCCGTCGCCAAGGTCGCTAGACGCGGCGCCAGCGGAGGTCGCCCGCGATGACCTTCGCGGCGTTGTGTCCTGGCGCGCCGGTAACGCCGCCGCCGGGGTGCGTGCCCGATCCGCACTGGTAGAGCGCCTTGATCGGCGAGCGGTGGCTGCCGTGACCAAGCACGGGGCGTGCGGAGAAGAGCTGATCGAGGCTCAAGGCGCCGTGCATGATGTCGCCGCCGACGAGGCCAAAGGTGCGTTCGAGGTCGAGCGGGGTCAGCACCTGGCGCGCGATGATCGATTGCGCGAAGCCCGGCGCGTGCTTGTCGACGGTGGCGATCATCAGGTCGGCGACTTCTTCCTTGTGATCATCCCACGAGGCGCCGTTCGGCAATACTGGCGCGACCTGCTGGCAGAACAGGCTCGCCACATGCTGGCCGGCGGGCGCGAGGCTGTCGTCCACCACCGACGGGATCAGCATCTCGACGATCGGATCCTTCGACCAGCCGTGCGTGCGCGCGTCGGTGTAGGCGCGGTCCATGTAGCCAAGGCTCGGCGCGATCACGATGCCGGCGGTGAGGTGATCGCCCGGTTCGGGCTTGCAGGTGAAGCGCGGCAGCTCGCGGAGCGCGACGTTCATGCGCAGCGTGCCGGAGCCGCACTTGTAGCGGTCGATGCGTTCGATGAAGTCCGGCGGCAGGTTTTTTTGCGCGACAATTTTCTGGAACAGCAGTTTCGGGTTGAGATTGGAGACGACGACGCGGGCGCGGTACGCGTCACCCTTCTCCGTGATCGCGCCGACCGCGCGCCCGTCCTCGACGATCAGCTCCTTCACGCCCGCATCAAGGCGCATCTTGACGCCACGCTCGCGGCAGCACGCGGCCATGGCCTGCGTGATCGCGCCCATGCCGCCGATGGCGTGGCCCCACTGGCCGCGCTTGCCGTTCACTTCGCCGAACACGTGGTGCAGCAGCACGTACGCCGAACCCGGCGTGTAGGGGCTCGCGTAGTTGCCGACGATGCTGTCGAAGCCGAGGGCTGCCTTCAGCGGCGCGGATTCAAACCAGTGATCGAGCCAGTCGCCGGCGCTCTTGGTGAAGAGATCCAGCACGTCGCGCTTGCCGACGATGTTGAGCTTGTCGAGCCGGCCGGCGACGCCGAGGCCGCTCAGCATTTCTGTGAACGTCGCGCGCCAGCCGTGCTCGATCAGGTTGGGCGGCGCCTTCATGGCCAGATCGCGCAGCACATCGGCGATGGATTCCAGCCGCGCCTCGTAGGCCGGCAGGCGCTCGGCGTCGCGTTTCGAAAAGCGCGCCACTTCCGCCTGCGTGATGCCGGGGCCGGCGGAGAACGAGTCGCCGTTCTCCAGCGGCAGGAAGTTCGACATCCTGCGTTCCACGATGCGCAGGCCGTGGCGGGCAAGCTCGAGATCGGCGATCACTTTCGGCTGCAGCAGCGAGACCGTGTAGGACGCCACGGAATTGCGGAAGCCCGGATGAAACTCCTCCGTCACCGCCGCGCCGCCGACCACGCCGCGCCGCTCCAGCATCGTCACCTTGAAGCCGGCCTGCGCGAGATAGGCGGCGCACACGAGGCCGTTGTGGCCGGCGCCGATGATGAGAACGTCGGTGGTCATGATCCTGCCTGACAACCCGGGCGGTGCGGTGTCAAGGGCGGGTCGGAAAGCACGGCTTTATGAAACGGCGATTCATCGAAAGTGATACCCTCTGGCTCATATCCGTCGCCGCGCTAGGGTCCCGGTCGGGAGGATTGGCCGATGAGCATTCTCAAACTGTACGGCGACACCATCAGCGGCAACTGCCTCAAGACCCGCTGGGTGGCGGAACGTCTGGCCGTCCCGTTTGAGTGGATCGAAACGAGCGTGGTCGCCGGCGAAACCCGCAAGGCCGCGTTCCTGGCGATCAATCCGTGGGGGCAGGTGCCGATCGCGGTGCTGAGCGACGGGCGCACGCTGGCGCAGTCGAACGCGATCATGCTGCATCTGGCCGAAGGCTCGGCGCTCATCTCGACGGATGCGTATGCCCGCGCCAGGATGTTCGAGTGGCTGTTCTGGGAGCAGTACAGCCACGAGCCGGTGATCGCGGTGCGGCGCTTCCGTGTGAAGTTCCAGAACTTGCGCGATGACGATCTGGATCGCAGCCTGCACGCGAAGGGCATCGCGGTGCTGGCGCGGATGGAGCAGGCGACGGCGGAGGCGGCGTATCTCACCGGCGATACGCTGACGCTGGCCGACATCGCGCTGGTCGCCTACACGCGCTGGGCTGAGGATGGCGACTACGATCTCGCGCCGTTCCCGCGCCTGCGCGCGTGGATCGCCCGCGTGGAGCGAGATCTGGGCTTGCCGCCAACGCAGTGACAGGTGAAGCTGCATGGAGCGCGGGCGCCCTCGCCCGCGTGCGGTGTCGAAGCGAGGCATGGGCGAGGGCGCCCATGCTCCGGAGCGCGCCCGGAGTTCGCATGAAGTCTGCACCTTTTCAGAAAGGCCTCGTCGATATCGGCTCGGGTCTCTACGCCTACCTGCAACCGGATGGCGGCTGGGGCTGGTCCAACGCGGGGCTGATTGTCGACGGCAAGGAAGCACTGCTGGTCGACACGCTGTTCGATGAGCCGCTGACGGAAGAAATGCTGAAGGCGATGCGCGACGCCACGGGCCTCAGGCCCGACGACATCGGCCAGCTCGTCAACACCCACGCCAACGGCGATCACACGCACGGCAACGCGCTGCTCGGCAAGGCCGAGATCATCGCGTCGGAAGCCAGCGCGCATGAAATGGCGGAGTTCTCGCCGCAAACGCTGGCGATGCTGAAGCAGCAGGGCGCGACCGGCGCCATGGGCGCCGCCGGGACATTCTTCGCCGAAGTGTTCGCGCCGTTCGATTTCGCCAACGCGCGGGGCCGCGCGCCGACGAAGACGTTCTGCGGGCGCATGGAAACGCGCGTCGGCGACAAGGTGGTGTCGCTGATCGAGGTCGGCCCCGCGCACACCGCAGGCGACGTGCTGGTCTGGGTGGAGAAGGACCGCACGGTGTTCACCGGCGACATCCTGTTCATCGACGGCACGCCGATCATGTGGGCAGGCCCGGTGCAGAACTGGCTCGACGCCTGCGACCTGATCCTCGGCTTCGACGCCGAAGCCATCGTGCCCGGGCACGGCCCGTTGGCGAACAAGGCGCAGGTGCGCGCTGTGCAGGACTATCTCCGCTACATCGATGCCGAAGCGCGCAAACGCTACGACGCCGGCCTGCCGGCGGCGGAAGCGGCGCGTGATATTGCGCTCGGTGATTATTCCGCGTGGGGCGATGCGGAGCGGATCGCGGTGAATGTCGATACGCTCTATCGCGGGTATCGGGGCGATACATCGCCCGGGAATGCGCTGGCGCTGTTCGGATTGATGGCGCAGTTGCGACGGGATCGGCCGGGTTCTCGCCCGTAGGGCGGATGAAGCGGAGCGTAATCCGCCACGGTGATGCATTTGCCGTTCTACAACAATTGTTCACCGGCGCCAATTGAGAGGCAAAGTCTTCTCCTGACACAACGGTGTCAGGAGTGCCGTGGTAGTTCCCTTCGAGCCAGAGGCAGCAATGAAACATGCATTTGTCGATAATCTCGTCATGCTCGCCGAGCTGACGATAAAGCCGGACAAGCGCGAGGAATTCCTCGACTACACCGTCGAGAATTTGAAGGTGAGCAGGTCTTATCCGGGCAACATCGCGTTCGACATCCTGATCGACGAGACCCGGCCTGAAAAGGTCATCTTCTACGAAGTCTGGCAGTCGGCAGAGGCTCAACAGGCTTACATGGCATGGCGCGTTCAAGCTGGAGACCTGACGAAACTGCTTTCATTCCTGGCCGACGCGCCCAGGTTCACGGCCTTGCGCAGCGTCGCCGATTAGCATCGGACATGGGGACGGGACATGGGGCGTTTCAGGTTGTGCCCACCGTTTTGAATCCGCGCCTCAAGGCAGTCGTTCGGTCTTCGGGCGGCGAATATTCCACATGAAGAAAAGGCAGGTCACGACCGAAAGCAAGTAGATCACGGGCATACCCGCCTCGTAGATCCTCGCGTCCATGAAAAATGCGATTTTCTGATAGACCCGGGACTCCGCCAGCTCCTCTTGAAATGCGCGCATCGCACTGACGTTCGCCATAACCACAGAGAAGACCAGGAAGGAGGCAATCAGGTACACACCCGTCACGACGCCTATCTCCAACCGGGAAAGTCTGGGGCCGAGGAAATACGCGACGGTCAGGTAGCCGAACGTAAACGTCACGACAAAGGTGAAGGCGGTCATAGCCGTGGCGCCAGCAATGAACACCAATTCGAACAATTCAGCTTCTTCCATGCGTTGTGGACCTCATTCTGGCTGAACAAAAGGAATGATAGACCACGTCAGACGGTCCAGAAAGAGTGACACGCGCGCATTCCTTTCAAGCTTGCGCGCTTCCGAAAACCTCATTTCCCGAAACTCTGAATCGTGCTAGTCTTCAGGAGGTCGCCGCGTAGCCGGTCTCCGTCCCGAAGAGTGTGTCGAAGACGGCGTGGCGTTCAGGCCTGTCGACGCCTGTCGACGCACGCTCACGCCTGTTGACGGCGAAAAAAATCTTCGCGCAACAGCACTAAACAGGCCTCGCTCGGCTGTACGATGCGCGAGGGCGGCGTCTTGTGGGGTGCATAGCGCGCAGCGCGTACTGCACCACGTTCGCGCCGCGCCAGATGGTGCATTACGCGCTGCGCGCTAATGCACCCTACAAGATTGGGGGGATAGGCGCCCGCTCAATCCCACACCTGACGCGCTCTGATCCCATGCGCGCCATGAAGGGCGCGAATAAATATTCGGCTGGTTTCGGGTTCGCATAAACTGGGCGTCCCATCACACCGGAGACGCCTCGTGCAAACCATCGCCCCGCCCAAAGTCAGCCCCGAGATCATCGCCGCGTTTTTCGCCGCGATGCGCTTGTGGCTGCTTGAAGCGGCGGCGCCGTTCCTTCTGTATCTATCTGACCGGACACCCAACGGCCGCGCCATGTGCGCGTGGCTGAACGCCGAGGTGCGCGATGCGCTGCGCGAGACGAAACAGATGCTGTTTGCAATGGCGGTGTCGCGGCTGCCGCCGCGGCGCGTGATGCGCGTGCAACGCGGCGGCGCGCGGCCGGGGACGTATGCGCCCGGGTTTCGCCCCGGCAAGCGCAGCCGCAACTGGTTTTCCCTGACGACCCGCATCTGCAAGGCGCGCGGCTTGCGCGGACGCTTTGCGTTGCTGCGCGATCTTCTCGCGCGTCCCGATCACTGGATCGCGCGCATCGGCGGGCGCATGTGGCGCCTGAAGCGCAGTCGCAAGGGCGCGCGCTTTGTGTGCGTCGCGCCGCCGGCGCTTGTGCTGGTTTGCGGTGCGCCCGCGCCGGCGCCGGCGTGCGCGGATACGTCGTGACCCCCCGTACCGCCGGCTTCAGCCGGCTCGTTCTTGTTTGGCGCCAGGAAAACAACTGCCGGCTGCAGCCAGCGGTACGGGCGCCCCTGCGCGTTAACCTTTCATTTACGACCCTCCACCAAAGGTTAACGCGCGGCGGCGCGGGCGAATCGTGCTTTCCGCTTCGGCACACGCGGGCGTGAGGAAGAGGCGATGTTTCTGTTCGGGGCACATGTGTGGCGCGGCGAAAGCGGCGCGCGTTATCGGTTCAAGGCGGTGCTGACCAAGAAGGGCCTGCCGGAGCCTGGCGGCATCTACGTCATGGTGCGCCGGCGTTTCGTGTTTTTCCTCGAGCCGCTCTACGTCGGCAAGGCGCACGGCCTGCGCTCGCGTCTGCTCGGCCACGAGAAGTGGGGCAGGGCCTACTGGTACTACGGCGCCACCGAGCGGCACGTGCTGCAGATCGACGAAGAACGCGAGCGCCAGATCGTCGAGGAAGACCTCATCCGCGGTCTGAAGCCGCGCATGAACGACATGATGGTGCCGCGCTCGGCCGCCGACATGCCGACGCACGGCGTGCTGCGCAAGAAGTGGATGGACCGCAACTGGATGAAGTTGTGGCTCGGCGGCGGCGGACGCCAGCAGGCGGCACGCTAAATCCGGTGCACCGCGCTCGCCGCCATCAGCAACCGGCCATCGGCGCCGCGCAACTGCGCGGTTGAAAACACCAGCGTCCGCGTCGCGCGGGTGATCTCCACGGTCGGCGTCGCTGTTTCGCCCGCAAGCATCGGCGCCATGAAGTCGAACGTCGCCGACACCAGCGTCACCGGTTTCTCCGCGATGCGCGCCGCTTCATCGGCAAGGGCGGCCACGATGAGGGCGATCTGATCGGAGTCCAAACGCTCAAGCCTTGTCGAACTGCGCGAGCGCCGCGCGGGCGATCGGTTCGCCCCATTCCTGCACGAAGTGGCCGCCGCCTTCGATCTCCATCGGCGGCGGACAGCCGCTGATGGATTTGGCGAGCTCGGCCATGACCGCGGGGCCCAGCACGGGATCGGCCATGCCGACGGCCATGAAGCTCTGCCCCCGCCAGTCCTTCGACCACCAGTCGCGCGCCTGCCGCGACAGCACCGCGAACGGATCGCTGGCATCGAGCGGCACCAGCTGCGGAAACCGTCGCACGCCGGCCTTGTAAGTTTGATCTGGGAACGGCGCGTCGTACGCCGCCACTTCGGCCTCGGTGAGATGCGGCGTGCCGCGCTTGATGAGCGACCCCACCGGCATGTCCGGGTTTTTCGCCGCGTAGTCGCGCCACGCAAGAAAGCCGGGCGAGGGCGCGACGCCGACGCCGAACGCGGTGTTCATCACGATGAGCCGGTCGAACCGCGCCGGAAACGCGAGCGGCAGCGTGAGGCCAAGCAGGCCGCCCCAGTCCTGCACCACCAGCGTCACGTTCTTCAGACCCAGCCGCCCGATCAGCGCCAGCAACGCGCCGCGATGGAAGTCGGTGGTGTAGGCCGCGTCATCGACCGGCTTGTCGGAACGCCCGAACCCGAACAGGTCCGGCGCCACCACGCGGGCGCCGCTCGCCAGAAAGACCGGGATCATGCGGCGGTAGAGATACGCCCACGACGGTTCGCCATGCAGGCACAGAAACGTCTGCGCCGCGTTGCGCGGGCCTTCGTCGATGAAATGCATCCGCAGCGCGTCGTAGCCGGGAAGGTCCTCTTGATACTGCGGCGCATAAGGCCAATCTGGCAGGGAGGCGAAACGTTCTTCCGGCGTGCGCAGCGCGGCGACGCTCATTTGGTTTTGCCTCGCTGGATGGCGAGCCGGATGCGCTCGTAGGCCATGTCGATCCCCGCCCACTCGCCGACGGAAGCGTTCTTGCCGGGCTCCAGATCCTTGTAGTGCGTGAAGAAGTGCGTGATCTGGTTGATCAGCAGCGGCGGCAGGTCGGTGTGCGCGTGCACGTTGGTGTAGAACGGATTGAGCTGGTCGATCGGCACCGACAGGATCTTTTCGTCGAAGCCCTTCTCGTCGCTCATCAGCAGCACGCCCACAGGCCGCGCGCGAATGACCGAGCCGGGCACGACCGGCGTTGGCGTCACCACCAGGATGTCGAGCGGGTCGCCGTCCTCGGCCAGCGTGTTCGGCACGAAGCCGTAGTTCACCGGATAGATCATCGAGGTGTGGAGGAAGCGGTCCACGAACAGCGCGCCGGACGCATAGTCGAGCTCGTACTTCACCGGCAGTCCGCCCTGCGGAATCTCGATGAAGGCGTTCACTTCTTCCGGCGGTTTGCGGCCGGGCGCGATCTTGGCGACGTCCATGGCGATCTCCTCGGCGCC
>JANNVF010000217.1:0-5574 GCA_031414315.1 Hyphomonadaceae bacterium
GTCAGGTTCATCGTGCCCGTCCACTCGCCGGTGACGAGTTTCGGCAGGTAGATGTCGCGCAGCTCGTCGGAGCCGTGATGGTGGATCGCTTCGTAGGCGCCGTGACTCAGCCCCGGATACATGCCGAACGCCATGTTCGCGCTCGACACCATCTCGTTCCACGCGAGGCTCACCACGTGGGGCAGGCCCTGCCCGCCGTATGCCGGATCAGACCCGAGCGCGGGCCAACCACCTTCCACCAGTTGCTTGTAGGCATCCTTGAAGCCGGTCGGGGTCGTCACCGAACCATCGGCGGCGCGTTTGCAGCCCTCGTGGTCGCCCACGGCGTTCAGCGGCTGCAGCACGTTCTCGCAGAACTTCGCGCCTTCCTCGAGGATCTGCTCGACGAGATCCATCGGCGCTTCTGCGAAGGCGGGCAGGTTCTGGTACCGCTCGATGTTCAACACGTCGCGGAACAGGAACTTGAACTCGCGCAGCGGCGCTTTGTAGGTCGGCATCGCTTGGCTCCCGAATGCTTTATTCTTCTAGGTGTCGTGTAGCACCGGGATCATGCGTCTTCGAGACGGCGGCGGGCCTCTTTTTCGAACGCCACGGCAGCGGCGACGCCTTCGCGCGGCGCGGGCTCCGCAAGCCTGCCTTCCAGCCAGGAAATTCCGTCGCCGAGCGCCTGTATGGCGCCGACGAGATCCTCGCGCTGATGCTCCAGCACGACCATGCGATTGCGGAACTTCTTGAGCGCCGTCTGCATCTGCGCGCGCTCGCCGTCGTTCAGGTCGTAAAGGTCAAGGATTTCCTTGATCTCGGTCAGCGGGAAACCGACGCGCTTGCCGCGCAGGATGAGCTGCAGCCGGCCGCGATCGCGGATCGAGTAGACCCGGTTCAGGCCATCGCGCCGCGGAGAGAGAAGCCCCCGGTCCTCGTAGAAGCGAAGCGCCCGGGGGGTCACCTTGAACTCCCGCGCGAGCTCCGAAATCGTCCACGTGCGCTCTGCCTTTGACATCGTCTCTCTCTCCATCCCGGTTTTTATCTGACGATCATCATACTGACCTTGACGTCAACGTCAAATGACGCTTGCGTCATGACGTCACGACAGCCTGCCGGCCTCGCGCGAGGTCCTGTGGATACTAAGTGGGAAGATTTGTGAGTAGCCGGCTAGTGAAACTTTACCCGCCATTAACGACGACGCCGTTTCCGTGAAGGATGCCCGCAAGGGCTGATTCTGCGTCTCCAATCTGTTGGATGGGGAGCAGTCGAAAGGGCAGGTCATGAGCGGGGCGACACCCTGGAGCGTCAACGGGATCGATCCGAAGGCGCAAGACGCGGCGCAGGAGCAGGCGCGCAAGCACGGGCTGACGCTCGGGGAATGGCTGAACCAGGCCATCCTCGCCCACGAGGAAGCCGTGCGCACCTCTGACGGCATGCCGATGCCCGGGCCTTACGTCGGGCCGGAACTCGAAAACGACGAGAGCAACTGGGCGCTTCACGGCAACGACACGCGCCGTATGGGAGAGGCGCTGGAGCGGCTCGCCGACCGCATCGATTCCAGCGAGCGCCGTCAGGCGCTGGTCGTCACCGGCCTTGATCGCACGGTGCTGGGCCTGGCCGCGCGCGTGGAGGACGCCGAAGCCGGCGTACGTCAGGCGTCCGCGAAGGTGTCTGGCGCTGTCGAGGAAATCCGCCGCACGGGCGACGCGATCACTGAACGCGTGACGCACGCGGAATTGCTCGCACGCGAAGCTGCGGGTGAAGTCAGCACGACGCTGCAGGATTTCGCCGCGACCCGGCAATCGATGGTGCAACGCCTCGCCGACGCCGAAGACGCCGCGCGCCGGACAGCAGAAGAAGTTGGCGCTACGGTGCTGGCGCAGACGCGCGACGGCCAGGCCGAACTCGCTGCGCGCATCGAGAACGCCGAAGCATTCAGTCGTGAAGTGGCCGCCGCCGCCGCTGCGGAAATCCGCGCCGCGCAGGACTCCCTTGCCGAACGCATGTCGGTTGCGGAACATGACGCCCGCGAAGCCGCGCTGGAAGCCGTGAGCGCGCTGCGCGCAGACCAGAAGAACATCGAGGATCGGTTGGCGTTCGCGGAGGCTAGCGGCCGCGAGATCGCTGCAGAGACGATGCGCGAGCTGCAGGGCACGCAGGCATCGATGCATGACCGACTCCGCCAGGTGGAACTGGAGACGCGCCGCGCGACATCGGAAGCAATTGCCGATGTACGTCAGGCGCATGCGGAGCTTGCCGAGCGGGTCGCCGTGGCGGGACTGGACGAGCGTACTGCGGAATTCCTGCGCGACATCGAAACAGCGCAACGGGGCCTCGCCACGCGCTTCGAGACGATCGAGGCCATCGCCCGCCAGACGGCGGACACCGCCGCCGATGAAGTCGCCGAAGGCCAACGCGCCATCGAGGCCCGGCTGGAGCAGATCGAGCAGGCCACGCGCGAGGCAGCCGCCAACCTGCGCATGGGTGCGGCCGCCGCAATCAATCAGGTGCGCGCGGCGCAGCTTGATCTCGAGAAACGCGTCAAGATGGTTGAAGTCGGCGCCACGTTCGGCGGCGGCGCGGAGGGGGATCGCCTGCGCGAAACGCATTCAGCGCTGGAAGAACGGCTCGACCGGATCGAACGCAACGGCGGCGGCAACGAGCGCGCCGCGATGCACATGCTCGACGCCAAGATTACCGGCCTCGCCGCGACGGTGCGTGACAGCCGCGATCGCACGTCGACGGAAATTGAATCCCTGCACGCCCGCATCGAAACCGGCGGCGCCAGCGCGGAGTATGCTGCGCGCCTGTCGGCCGTTGAGAAGACGGTCGAAGACGCCATCACCCGCCTCGCCGATCGGCTCGTGAAGGCGGAGAGCACCGCCAACGACGCCATCCGGCAACTCGAGAACGCGCCCGGCGCACGCGCCGAGACCGAAGTGCTTCGCACGATGATGGAGGCGCGCCTGGAAGGCATGGCGGCGTCGATGTCCGAGATGGTCGGCGGCGTGCGTGCGGAACTCGCCAGCCGGATCAGCGGCGACGGTGGCCTCGACATCGATCAGTCGCTGCAGGAAGTGCACCAGAGGGTGGCGCTGTCGGAACGCCGCCAGTCGCAGACCATCGAAGCGATCTCCATCGAGATCCGCCGCATGTCGGAAAGCATCGACCGGCGCCTGCGCAATCTCGAGACACGCAATGACGACAGCGCCGCGATCGCCGTGCGCGAGGAAGTGGCGCGGCTCGCCAGCGCCATCGAGGATCGGGTCGGTGGCCTCGAAAACCGCGAGATCGCCAGCGTCGATCGGGTCGGCGTGGAGATGGGCCGTCTCGCCGAACGTTTCGACGAACGCTTCGACGGCGTGGAGCGACGCAGCGCCGACGCCATCGAGCACGTGGGCGAACAGGTCGCGCGCATGGCCGAGCGGTTCTCGGTGCGGCAGGATCAGGTCGCGCGCGAACTCACCGAACGGATCGTGGAGAGCGAAGAGCGCCAGACCTCGCGCCTGACTGAAACGATCGCCACCGTCGCCTCAAAGCTGAGCGCCGTGGAGGAACGCACGCAGACCACGCTGTCGCCAGTGCAGAAGGCGATGTCGAGCCTCGCGGCGCGTCTGCAGGCCGTGGAGGACGGCTCGCGCGGTGCGCTGGCGGGGTTTGAGTCACCGTCCGGAACGACCGTCGTTCCGAACGCCGACATGCTTATGCGCGACGACACGATCGGCGATCTTGAAGGCGATCTGATCGCGCCGATCGACTTCGACGACATCCATAACCTCGCCGAACAGATCACCGCAGGCGGCCTCGACGGCAACGAGCATGCGCCGGAACCGTTCGCCACGGCGCCCGTGGACGCGCCCGCCGCCGATCACGACGACTCCATCGATGTGGACTCGATCGAATCTGCCACCATGTCCCTCGACGCTTTCGACACCCTCCTGCCCGACTTGCCCGAACCGGTAATCCCGGCGGCGGCGGATGACGTTGAGCCGCAGATCCACGCGGAAGCCAACGATCTCGCCTTTCCGTGGGACGAGCCCGACTACACCATCGCTACCACGCAGACCGTCGATGACGACGACCTGGACATGTTCGCCCCGCCGGCCGAGATGATCGACGACAAGAAGCAGGCCACCAGGAACGACTACCTCGCCAACGCGCGCCGCGCCGCGCAAGCCAACGGCCAGAATGGCAAACGGCGTCCCGCCAGGGACTCTGACGACCACAAGCCCGTGCAGGGTCTGCGCGGCTCCAACCGTGTTGTGCTGTGGAGCGCCGCCGGCGCTCTGGCGGTCGCGCTTGCGGGCGGCGCCTATCTGGTCAACGTGCGCGGCAACAGCGAGGAAGCCACCGACACGGGCGCCGCGTCTGGACCCGACGCCTTGGCCGCCGCGCCAGCTCCGATCGCGGCGCCTGAATCGCTCGATCCGGCAGCCCTGGCGCCAATCGACAGCGTCGCTGGAACCGATGTGCCGCTTGAACCCGTCGACACCGGTCTCGCCGCGTCCTCGATCGCCGACGCGGCGGCGAAGGAGCGGGCGGAGACGCTGGTGCGGGAGGGCGCCAAAACGACCAAGGCAGCCAAGACCGAACCCGCCCGCGCCGGCTCGCGTGGGCCACAGGCCGGGATCACGGCGACCATGCAGAACGCCTCGCTTTCCGCCGGCGGGCGTAGTGGCGTCTCGCTGGAGCAGGCGGCGCTGCGCGGCGACGCGGTGGCGCAGTACGAGCTTGGCCTGCAACGCCTCGCCAGCAACCAGACGCCTGAGGGCGTGGCGCTGCTGCGCCGCGCCGCCAACCAGGGCCTGGCCATGGCGCAATACCGCCTCGCCAAGCTGTTCGAGCGGGGCGAAGGCGTCCCGGCCGATCTGGTGCAGGCGCGGCAGTGGACCGAACGCGCCGCCGCCGCCGGCAATCGCAAGGCCATGCACGACCTTGGCGTCTACTATGCGCGGGGCGAAGGCGCGCCGCTCGACGAGGCCACGGCGTTCCGCTGGTTCAAGCAGGCCGCCGAACTGGGCGTCGCCGACAGCCAGTTCAACCTTGGCGTCCTCTACCAGCAGGGCCGCGGCACCACCGCGGACGCCGACGAGGCGCTGTTCTGGTTCGCGGTCGCCGCACGCTCCGGCGACAACGACGCCCGCGCCCGCGCCGCGACCCTGGAGGCCCAGCTCTCGCCCGACATCGTGCAACAGGCGCGCGGCCGGGCGACGGCGTTCGGCGCCAGGCCGGCCAGCGCCCGCGCCAACGGCGAGTTCGGCCAGCGCATCTGGTCCAGCGACAGCGCCCAGACCGCGCCCAACCCGCGCTCCTGACCATCAGGCAGCACGACAGGCGCCGTCGCGAAAGCTCGCGCGGCGTGATCGGCTGACTGCATGTCGCGATCGGGCTAGCTGCTGTCAGGCGCAGTGACGCACACATCGGGCATCATCGGCGCCACGGCGCGCGCCAGCCGCGGCGGCGTCCACGCCACCGGCGCGGACTGCGCGCCGATCCGCCAGCGCTGGAAACCGCCACACCCGCGCCGCATCAGCGCGCGCGCCATGTGCCGGACAGCCCGCTTCGGATCGCGCGCGATCCAGTCGAGCC
>JANNVF010000218.1:0-2058 GCA_031414315.1 Hyphomonadaceae bacterium
CGGCCTGGGCGGCAACGACGCCATAGACGGTGGCTCCGGCATCGACACCGTCAACTACGCAGAGAGCGGGGGACGCACAGAGGGCGTGAATGTGAACCTCTCGACCGGCGTCGGCGGCACAATTAGTGGCGGCGAAATAGACACTTTGATTAATGTCGAAAACGTCTTTGGCACGCGGTTCAACGACACGTTAGTCGGCAACAGCGGCGATAACATTCTTGCCGGCCAGTTGGGAAATGACCTTCTCGATGGAGGCGGAGGGATTGACACCGCAAGTTACAACGAAGAGTACGCCCCTGCGCGCACGACGGTTAATAATATCGTTAGCCCGCGCACAGAGGGCGTGAACGTGAACCTCTCGGCCGGCGTTGGCGGCTCGCTGAGCGGCGGGGAGATCGACACGCTGCTCAACATCGAGAACGTCATTGGGAGCAATTTCGGCGACGTCATTACCGGTGATGGCAATGCCAACGCGCTGAACGGCGGCGGCGGGTCGGATACGCTTGTAGGTGGTGCGGGCGACGACACCTTTGTGTTCAGCGCCGGCATGGCCAATGGTGACATCATTGTCGACTTCGCAGGCAACGGCGCATCCGCCGGCGATCTGATTGAGCTCCTTGGCTACGGCACAGCCGCGGAGGGTGCTACGTTTGTGCAGATCGACGCCACCCACTGGCAGATCAACTCGGCGGACGGCCTCATCCACGATGTCTTCACGCTGGCCAACGGCGCGACAGTTGATCCGAGCGACTACATCTTTGGGCCATAAGCAACAAAGGCGCGGGGTAACGAAGCTCATGGCTGGACAAGGTAAGTGCCCGAGTTGCGGTTAAGCGATTGCCCGCCTTAAGCTGGCTTCGAGCTCATCATTCATCGAAGGCCAGAATAGGGATTGCCCGACTGCGATCTTTATGTGCCCTTGGTGCAATGCAGTGCTCGGGGCGCAGATCGATCCGGTCGCTGTAATTCCGGTCGCTGTAATGTCGGGCACCGTCAAGGGCGTCGCCAAGGCGTTGACAAGTGTCCGTCCAAAGCAGTGAACGCCGCCCGTGCGTGCCGAGATTGCGAATGTCGCTTGTCGGCGACATTGACTCGGTCGGACGGCCGGGGCGGGACCGGCAACTCTGGAGCGCTTCCGCCGGCCGTAACACTGTGGCCGCCCGGAGGGGCTGGCCCAAAAGCGACGGATAACTCAGCCCTAGCGCCGGTTCGCGCCGATGTGTCTAGACCGAATGATCAGGTAGGCCGCGAACGCTGTGGCGACGCCAGGCGCAATCGCAAGCGGGACGGCGACCCAACCGTGCTTGACGCCCAGCGTGGTGCGCTCGTGCGCGACCCATACGAACAAGATCAGACCGCAAAGAATCGTATCTAGCGAATACCCGCTTGCGTAGGGATTCACGAAGCCGGAGGCGAACGCGCCGGCAATATCGCCGCTCTCGAACAAAGGCGGTAGGACAACAACGCAGAACGCAATCGCAAAAACCACGCCCAGCGCGCCGACCAAAAGTTCGAAAAGAAGTCTCGGCATCGGCTTCCTCGCTGGGATCAGTCTGCCATCGATCAGTTCGAGGCTAGCCTCTAATGTCAACAACCGGCGATCTCCAGCCTGTCGGGGTAAGTTGCCCTGAATGACCGGCGTGGCGCTACTTCGCGGCCGTAACCCAATGGCGTTTCGCCCGGAGGTGGCCTGAAGGTCACAAACCGGACTTCGAAAGAGCCAAAGTTTTGCTCCCTTGTTCGCCTCTCCTGCGACCTGCCAAGGTCGCTCCGAGATCAATCCTGCAATGGTATCCAGCTCCCGTGCGCGCCATAGGGTACCCGTTCCGGCAGATGGACCGTCGCTACCGGCGGCGCGGCGAAATCCTGCGCGTCCAAGATGACAAACTTGGAGCGCCCGTTCGCTTCGTCATGACAGATCGTCATGATCCAGCCTTCATCCTCGCCCGTTCCGCCGGACACGAACACAGGCTCGCCGCCACGCACGTTCTTTCCGAGTGCATGGGTCACCCGCGAACCATCGCCAAGGTCGTACTTGATAAGCTGCGAACCGTAGAT
>JANNVF010000219.1:0-20544 GCA_031414315.1 Hyphomonadaceae bacterium
GGCGCCAGGCCAACGGAGAACCGCTGCTCATGAACTTCGATTTCTCGCCAGAGCAGAAGCAGCTGCGTGATCAGGCGCGGCGTTACCTTGCGGATAGGTGTCCGCCGGCCGCCGTGCGTGCGGTTCTGGAGGGCAGCCAGTCCTACGACCGGGACTTGTGGCGTGGTCTTGGCGAGATGGGTTTCCTCGGCGCCGCGATACCCGAGGAATACGGTGGTGTCGGGCTCGGCCATCTGGACTTGTGCGTCATCGCCGAGGAACTCGGCCGCGTAGTGGCGCCTGTGCCGACTGCCTCGTCGATCTACCTGACCGCAGAGCTGTTAATGAGCGCCGGCTCGGACCAGCAGAAGCGGACGTGGCTGCCGAAGCTTGCCAGCGGCGAAACGATTGGGGCGTTCGCACTCGGCGAAGGGGTCGGTCGCGTCACCGAGCGGTCGATCAAGGCGACAGTCTCCAGTGGAAAGGTGTCGGGCATCAAGTCGCCCGTGCCCGATGGCGACATCGCCGACCTCGCCGTGGTGGCCGCGCGGGAAGCCGGCGCGGTGTCGCTTTATCTCGTTGATCTCAACGGCGCAGGCGTGCGCCGCGAAACGGTGCCGAGTATCGATCCGACCCGCAGCCAGGCGACTCTGACGTTCAACGACGCGGCGGCGGAGCGGATCGGCGGGTCGGGCGATGGCTGGCGGCTTGCCGCAGACGTCATGGATCGGGCGGCGATCCTGCTTGCTTTCGAACAGGTCGGCGGCGCGGACCGGGCACTGGAGATGGGCCGGGACTATGCGCTGGAGCGCATGGCGTTTGGTCGCCAGATCGGATCCTTCCAGGCGGTCAAGCACATGCTCGCCGACATGTACGTGGCGGCGACGCTGGCGCGCTCGAACGCCTACTATGGCGCGTGGGCGCTCTCGACAAATGCCGCCGAGTTGCCCGTCGCCGCCGCCACCGCCCGGGTCTCGTCCACCGAGGCCTTTCAACTCTGCGCGAAGAACAACATCCAGGTGCACGGTGGCATGGGGTTCACCTGGGCGTTCGACTGCCACCTGTTCTACCGACGCTCGAACGCGCTCGCGCTGACACTCGGCTCGCAGTCGACCTGGGAAGACCTGCTGATCGATCGCCTGCGCCAGCGCAACGAAGCGTCCACCGCGGCCTGAGGAAGAACGCCATGAACTTCGACGACACCCCGGAAGAAGCCGCGTTCCGCACAAAGGTGCGCGGTTGGCTCGATCAGAATGCACCCAGGGGTCTGGAAGCCCAGTTGCGCCGCGCCGGATTCGCCAGCAGCGGCGGCGCAACGCTGGATGACTCCAAGACCTGGCAGCGCAAGAAGTTCGACGCGGGTTATGCCTGTCTGAACTGGCCAAAGGAGTACGGCGGCGCCGGATGCTCGCCGATCGAACGAGTGATCTGGTCCCAGGAAGAGGGGCCGTTTGCGGTGCTCAGCGGGCCATTCACGATCGGGCACGGCATGTGCGGTCCGACAGTGATGACCTGGGCTACAGAAGAACAGAAGCGCGCGCTTCTGCCGCCGCTTGCCAGCGGTGAGCACGTCTGGTGCCAGCTGTTTTCCGAGCCGGCGAGCGGCTCGGACCGGGCAGGTCTGCGCACGCGCGCTGAGCGCGCGACCGATGGTTCGGGCGACTGGATCATCAATGGTCAGAAGATCTGGACAAGCGGCGCGCAACGTTCCGACTATGGGCTCCTGATCACACGCACCGACCCCGCGTTGCCCAAGCACAAGGGTCTGACCATGTTCTTTCTGAACATGAAGTCGCCCGGCGTGGAAATCCGGCCGATCAAGCAGGCCAACGGCGATAGCGCCTTCAACGAAGTATATTTCACCGATGTCCGCATTCCGGATGCGCAACGCCTCGGGGCGGTGAATCAAGGGTGGGAGGTCTCGCTCACGACGCTGATGAACGAGCGTCTGTCGATCGGCTCAGGCATGCCCACGGGTTTCCCCGAACTCTTCGACTTCTGCATGAACCTGCAAACCGAAGATGGGCCGGCGATCAACGACAGGTCTGTCCGCTCCAGGCTCGCGGGGTATGCGGTGAAGGCGAGTGGTTTGAAGTATACCGGGATGCGCGCCATCTCCGCCTTGTCCAAGGGCGAGACGCCGGGACCTGAGAACTCGATCGGCAAGCTGGTTGCGGGCGCGACGATGCAGGAGCTGGCGATGTTCGCCCTTGATCTGCAGGGACAAGCCGGCGTGCTTGCGGATCCCGCACAAGCGGCCGCCGGCGCGCGCTTCCAGCATATGTTGCTGCGTTCTCCAGCTACGCGCGTTGAGGGCGGCACCGACGAAGTTCTGCGCAACATCATCGCCGAGCGCGTGCTCGGGTTGCCGGGAGATATCCGCGTCGACAAGGACGTGGCCTTCAAGGACATTCCGACGAGTGGTCGCACCAAGGCCTAGGCATCAGTGGCGCCAAAAAAGATCGAGGGAAGGCAAGAGACGATGAAGATCGACAAGACGACTTCGGCCGTCGTGACGGGCGCGGCTTCTGGACTCGGGAAGGCAAGCGCTCAGGCGCTTGCATCGGCTGGCGTGAAAGTAGCGATCTTCGACGTCAACGAGGCCGCCGGGGAAGCTGTCGCGAAGGAGATCGGCGGGGTCTTCTGCAAGGTCGACATCAGGAGCGAGGACAGCGTCACTGCGGGCTTCGATCGCGCGCGCGCCGCACACGGCCAGGAACGCATTCTTGTTCACTGCGCGATGACCGCGCGTCGCGGCAAGACGCTTTCGTTTGACAAGGAAACCCGTGGTTACAAACGGACCTCCACGGAGGACTACGCTTACGGGATCAACGGCATTCTCGTGGCGAGCTACAGGGTCGCATCTCTGTCGGCGCTTGGAATGGCAGGCCTGGAACCGCTGGAGGACGACGAGCGGGGCGTCATCACCTTGACTGCGTCCGTGGCGGCGCAGGACGCCCAGATCGGGCAGGTGATCTACGGCTCGGCCAAGGCCGGCGTGAACGGTCTTGTCTTGCCGATGGCGCGCGACCTGATGGAACTCGGCATCCGCGTCAATTCCATCATGCCCGGGATATTCGCCACCCCGCTCATGCTGGGCGCGACACCGAAGGTGCTGGAGGGGCTCGCTGCGTCCGTTCCATTTCCCAAACGTCTGGGCAAGCCGGAGGAGTTCGCGAGCTTGGTGCTGGAGCTCGCGCGCAACACATATTTCAACGGCCAGTGCCTTCGTCTGGATGGTGGCATCCGCATGGCGCCGCGCTAGGCGATCGCGAGGTACGCGGCCAACCTGGGCCAGCGACCAGCCGCGCTTGCGGTGCTCGTGCCTCTGACGATGCTGTCGAGCCTGTCCCTCACCGCAAGTTGCGTGCGACATGCTGGGCGTTTGCGAACTGCCTGGTGAATTGAGCGAGCGGAAGCCGAACCTCGAACTGGGCGCGGGCATCAGCGGATATTGCGCCGCGTGATCTGCACACTGTTGGCAGGCAGTGAAATGAGGTCTCGGTCGCGGCCGATCCACAATGGACCGGCGAACCCTGCGCGTGCGCCATCGAGAAACGCGGGTTCAAGGGCAGCCGTTGGCATCGCCGGAACGATGTGGGTGAGCACAAGCGCCTTTACGCCCGCCTTCGTCGCGCTCGCAGCGGCGGCGCGGGGCGCGGTGTGATAGTCAGGGATATCCTTGAAGATTTTTGCGAGCCGCGCGCGCTTCGTTGCGCGGGCGCTGTCTTCGAGGATCGCGACGAGGTTTGGCGCCAGCGCCTCGTGCACGAGCAAGTCCGCCCCTTGCGCCACCGCCTCAAGGTTGCTTGAGCGCACGGTGTCGCCGCTGACAACGACGCTGCGTCCCTTGTAGTCAAACCTGTAGCCGACGGCGGGTTCGATGGGCCTGTGATCGACCTGGAATGCGGTGATGCGAAGCCCGCCGTCGTCGAAGATCACCATGCTGGCGCTCGCAAGCCGGAAAGGCTCTGCGCGCATGCCGACGCCGCCGGGTGGCACGATGTCGGCGCCGTGGTGGGCGATGCGGTAGGTTGAATCGAGCGCGTAGGCTTCATTGAAGCCGGCGACGATCCGCTCCACCCCGGTCGGGCCATACACCGGCAAAGGCCTTGCCGCGCCAGCGCCGGCCCAGCGCTGCAACGCGAGCGCGCCAAGACCATCGATGTGATCGGAATGAAAATGGGTGAGCAGCACCGCAGTCAAACGCTGCGGCCCGAGCCGCATGCGCGCCAGCGTGCGCGCGGCGCCATCCCCGGCGTCGACCACGAACAACCGGTCTCCCGCAATGACGCCGGTGCACGGGCCGCTACGCTTCGGATCGGGCAAGGGCGACCCCGTTCCGCACAGGGCGACGTGCAGGCCGTCAGGCAGCGTCGCGATCGTGTCGGCGGCCATCGTGCGCGGCGCGATACGCTTCAGCGCCAGAACGGCGATGTCGCCACGAAACGCGAAGAGGGCCACGCCGATGGCGGCGATCGCCAGAACGAGGATCAGGCCCCAACGTCTTTTCATTGCGAGTCTCCAACTGCCGACCGGTTTGCGCCTTGACACGTGGACGAACTATTGGCACTTTACGTGCCATAATATGCTAACCTGTGCAAGCGGGCGCGCTGGAAGGGAGATTCTCCGTGCACGTGGTCAACGCGCTCTACCCAACGCAAGACCAGATGTTGTCGTTCTTCGGCGCGCCCGATGACGGGCCGTTCGTGATGGTCAATCTGCTCAAATTCAAAGCGAAGGCGACCTATGCCGATGGCTCGGATGCCGAGCTCAGCGGGCGCGAGGCCTATGAGCGCTATGGGGACGCCGTAAGTCTGCTCGTGGAAAAGCTCGGCGGACGGGTCCGCTACGGTGGCGCGATCACGGGCCTCATGATCGGTGAATGCGCGCCATTGTGGGATATGGTGGCGCTGGCGGAGTATCCGTCGCTCGCCGCATTTCAGGGCATGGCGATGTCGGCGGAGTATCGCGCTATCGAGCATCACCGCAGCGCCGGGCTGGAAGGCCAGCTGAACATCCGTACCCGGCCGGGCCTGGATCGGCTCTGACCGCAGTGGGCCTAGACAGTGATCGCGCCCTAAAGGCGTCTTCCGTTTGAAATTCGCCGGCCAAGGCGCTATGGGGCACGCCGCACCATCAGGCGTTCCGCGACACGGGCGCGGTTCAGGAAAGCTCCATGCGCGACTTCAAGAAGGACCCCAAGCTCCACGACCGGCTCGGCGCAGCCGCCAAGGCCAAGCAGGAGGCGCTGGCCCGCTACAAGGCCCGCTCCGATACCAGCGATCCGGAGGTCGCCGCCCGCCTCGCCGCCAAGGCGCAGGCCGATATCGAGAAGGAGACGCGCCGCGCTGCCCTCGAGGCCGAGCGCGAGGCCCGGCGCGAGGAGGAAAAGGCGCAGCGCGCGATCACGCTGGAGCGGGAACGGCTGGCCCAGGAGGAAGCGGCGCGCCTGGACGCGATCGCCCAGGAAGCGGCGCGCGAGGCCGAGAAACTCGACGCTGAGGAGCGGCGCATTCAGCAGAAGGCCGCCCGGGACGCGCGCTATGCCGCACGCAAGTCCCGCAAGTAGCGGGAACGCGCCCTGTTTTCGGGCGTTGTGGCTCGGGTAGCGGCGGTCGTGCGTTCAGGCGAACGCGTTGGCGTGTCCTGCCCCGACGCTGCATGATGGCGCCGAAGCACCCAGACAGGCGATCATGTTCGGCATCGGCGACAAGCTAAAGAACGCGGCAGCGGCGGGTGGGCTTCTGGCTCTGACCGGCGCAGTCGCCATGATCGGGCTGGTCTGGCTCACGATCGCGGCTTACACGCTGCTCTGCGAAGTGTTGGCGCCGGCGGCGGCGGCGGGAATTGTGGGCGGCGTTGCGCTGTTACCCTGCCTGTTCATCCTTGTGCGCAAGTGGCCGCAACCGAAGCCTGAGCCGGAGCCTCAGACCGCGGTGGACCCCGACGCGTCGGCGTTGGTCAGGCTCGCGCAGGGCGCCACGCTGCTCGCCGAAAAGTCGCCCATTCTAGGTGCGGCGCTGACGTTGGGCGCTGCATTTGTCGCCACGCGCTCGCCGGTCACGTCCGCGCTCGCAGTGCACATGCTCGCTGAAGCGGTGGAGCGCTGGACGAAAGCGCCGCCGACACCTCCGCCGTCGGATCCTGACTGAAACTGCTGTACGCTCGGCCTGGTGCTGCTCAGCAATCGTTCACCATTGCGGCGTAGCGAACCGGTGCATGGGTTTCTTCGTCTACGTGCTCCGCAGCGACGATGACGGACCGCCGCGCACCTATGTCGGGTGGACGCTCGACGTCGAGCGTCGTCTTGCACAGCACAATGCCGGCACGGGCGCGCGCTCCACGCGGGGCCGACGGTGGATGGTCATCCACGTCGAGCAACACGCCACGCGCCACGATGCTATGAGCCGCGAATGGCGGCTGAAGCGCGATCGCCGGTTTCGCGCGCAACTGCGCGAAGCGCGGCTGACGGCCTAGCGCTGGACCGGGTTGTACCGGTCACGCAGCCGCGTCTGGCGGGAGACAAGCTCCATGTCGCGGCCGGCGATGAAGACGCTGACGGGCGCACTCATCACATCCAGCGGATCGCCGTCCCAGATCACCACGTCGGCGACGCGGCCGGTCTGCAACGTGCCCAGGTCGCCCGCGACGCCGAACACCTGCGCGGGCGCACTTGAGATTGCAGCGAACGCCGCGTCCCACGACAGGCCGTTGGCGACGGCGTTGCCGGCGAGTTGCAGCGCGAGGCGCGCTTGCTGCGCGTCCACTGTGCCGGGCGACGGCGCGATGACGATGGTGACGCCGGCACGACTGAGAAGCGCGGCGTTGTCGAGGCGCGCGGCGAGTTTCTCCATGCGGTCAGGCAGGTTGACCATGGGATCGATGATGACCGGAATCCTTGCGCGAGCGAGATCCTCGGCGACAAGCCACGCCTCGGCGCCGCCATGGATGACGAACCTGAGCGTCGGGTTGGCGCGCTTGAACCGGATCAGTTCGCGGATATCGGAGGCGCGTTCGGTACGCACCAGAAAGAGGCCCTGACCGAGCGCGAACGGTTTGAGGGCGGCGGCGTCGATTTCGTGGAGCACCGCGCCGCCCTGACCGGAAACATAACGCGCCGGGTACTCGCGTGCATCTCTCAGGGCCGCTTCCAGATAGGGCCACAACGCTGCGCGCGAGCCGCCTGCGCGCTCAGCGCCGACCTCACCCAGTTCCAGAACCTCGAACGCGCGGTCAAGATAGATGCTGTCGGCAGCTCCATCGAGGCTCACCATAGCGCCGCGTCCAGAGAATATCGTGCCCGTCGCGTCCGGCGCGATAAGAGCGCGGGTAACGCCTTCCAGTCGCGTGATCGCCACCGCTGAAGCCGCCGGGTCGAACGCGCGTCCCGCGTCTGCGGCGGCGGAGATGAGGCCGTCGCGGATCGATGCATCGTTCGGGGCGCCGGAGCCGGAAATTTCGCTGAGCCCCACCTCGCTCATGGATGCAATGACACCGGGCGTCACCCACTTGCCAGCAGCATCGATCACGCGCGCGCCGGCGGGCGCTGTGAGATTGGCGCCAACCGAACCGATTCGGCCATCGGTGAACAGGACGTCGGCGCGCTCCAGAACCGCGCCGGCGTTGGTGACGACACGACCGCCGCGAATAAGCGTGGTCTGCGCTGCGGCAGGAGACGCCAGCGCCAGTGCAAGGGTCAGTACGGCGAGAAGTTTCATCGTGCGCGCTCCCGGAACGACTGACCCAGTTCGAAGTCGGAGGGCGGCGCGATGGCCTGTCCCCGCTGATAGATCTGCGCGCCATCGATGAAGACGCGTTCGGCGACGCCGTAACTGGAAAGCGGATCGGCCGACCACACCACCACGTCGGCGGCCTTACCTACTTTGAGGCTGCCCGTGCGATCGGCGATACCGATGGCGCGGGCGGGATTGATTGACAGCCAGCGCCACGCGTCGGCGCGTGAAATCTGCACGCCGGCGCGGCGACCATCGGACAACGCCTTGCCTGCTTCCTGGTTCAGCCGCTGGATACCCACTTCGCTGTCGGAGTGAACTATGGCGCAGGCGCCACGCGCGTGGACAAAGGGAATGTTTTCGCGAATGCCGTCGTAGGATTCGAGCTTGAAACCCCACCAGTCGGCCCACATCGCCGCGCACACGTTGTCGCGCGCGAGCAGGTCGGCGATCTTGTAGGCCTCCACGGCGTGATGGAACGCGGAGACGCGGAATCCAAACTCCCGCGCGATATCGAGGGCGACCGCCATTTCGTCTGCGCGGTAGCAATGCCATTGAACCAGGATCTCGCCATGGAGCACGCCTGTGAGCGTCTCCAGTTCGAGATCGCGGTCGGGCGCAGTGGGTGGATCACCGCTCCCCTTCTTCTTATGCGTGTTGCGGAAAAATCCGCGCGGCTGTTCGTTCTCGGGCTTGGGCTCAAAACGCTCAGCCTTGCGCCAGTATTCCTTCCACTTGCGATCATACTCCTGCGCCTTGGCGAAGGATTGGCGCCAGCCGGCGACGTTGCCCATACCGGTTGCGGGAGATGTATTGCGCGCGCCGTATACGCGCGAGGGATTTTCGCCGCAGGCCATTTTCAACGAATAGGGCGCGCCCGGATACTTCATTTCCTGCATCGTGCGTGCGCCGAGGATGGGATGCAGGGTCACGCCACGGCCGCCAAACAGGTTGGCCGAGCCGGGGAGCGCGTGCAGCGTCGTGATGCCGCCGGCGACTGCGCGGGTGAAGCCGGGATCCTGCGGCCACACAGAGTGCTCAGCCCAGACTTCGGCGGTGTTGGGTTGCGTCGCCTCGTTCCCGTCGGCGCTCGCCGGGATACCGGGTGAGGGGTAGACGCCGAGATGAGAGTGCGCGTCGATGATGCCGGGGGTGACGAATTTGCCGCGACCGTCGATTTCCTGCGCGCCGGCGGGAGCCGTTATGTTCTGGCCGATGGACGCGATCTTGCCGCCGACGATGAGCACGTCGGTGGCGGCGAATTCTCCGCCCTCGCCGTCAAGCACGGTGGCGGCGCGGATGACGACCGGCCCGGTGGCGCGCGGTGCATAGGTGGAGGGATAGGGATCGGTAGGCGGGCGTACGGTGTGGAAGGTGTCTTGCGCGACGGCGACGCTCGCCATCGCTACGGCGGAGACGGCCGCAGCGGCGATGAATTTCCAAGTTTTCACTGGCCGTTCCCCTCGATTGGCGGGTGTTCATTTCAGGGATTTATGGTGCCGCTGGCAAGGGGCGCGGCCGCGCGGAACGTGTTCTCCTGACAGGCGAAAACCGGTTCAGTGAAAGTTACGGCCGCGCGGCATGACGCTTTCGACGGCGGAGAGATCTATGCGGACGTTGCGCGGATGCGCGCGCGCATCGGCGCCGTGGCGGCGGACTTCATCGGCACGCGCGACGGGGGGATCGAGTACGCCGTGCGAAAGCTGCGTCAGCAGCGAGCTGTAGTCATGCAACCGGTCGGCGACGACGTGTACCACGCCCCGCTCGCTCTGCACCACGCCGTCCACCGCACACAGCCGTGCGCCGAGCACCTGCGTGCGGAATTGCTCGAACACTTTCGGCCACACGACGATATTGGCGATGTGCGTTTCGTCTTCCAGCGTCATGAAGATCACGCCGGACGCCGTACCCGGCCGCTGTCGCACGAGCACGAGACCGGCCACGCGCGCACGCGCGCCATTGCGAAGTTGTGCGAGGTCTCCCGCCAGCGTCACCTTCCGCACGCGCAACGATTCGCGTAGGAGCGCGACGGGGTGCGCCTTCAGCGAGAGCCCGAGGGTGCGGTAGTCCTCAACGACATGCTCGCCGAGGGGCATGCAGGGCAGCGCGACATCTGGCTCACGCGTCGGATCGGTGGTGGTGGCGAACAGCGGCAGGTCTTCCTGTCCGCCGACGCGGTTCAGGCCGCGCGCGGCCCAGAGCGCATCGCGCCGGTCGAGGCCGAGCGAGCGGAACGCGTCCACGTCGGCCAGCCGTTCGATCGCCGACAGCGGCAGGCCGCTGCGCAGCCACACGTCACGCACGGAATCATAGCCACATCCGCGCACAGCAACGAGCGCGGTCATGGCGTCTTCGCTCAGGCCCTTCACCTGCCGAAAACCCAAGCGCACCGCGTGGTCTGTGCGCACGTCGTTGACCATCTCGCCGTGACGTTGATGCAGGCGGTCGCGGGCAGACGCGTCCGCCTCCAGCGTGTTGTCCCAGTCGGAATGATTGACGTCGACTGCGCGTGTCTCCACGCCATGTTCCTGCGCATCACGCACAATCTGCGCCGGTGCGTAGAAACCCATCGGCTGCGCGTTGAGGAGAGCTGCGGCGAACACGTCGGGGTAATGGCACTTGAGCCAGGACGAGGCGTAGACCAGCAGCGCGAAGCTCGCCGCATGGCTTTCCGGGAAACCGTATTCGCCAAAACCTTCGATCTGCTTGAAGCTACTTTCCGCGAAGCTCAGCTCATACCCGTTTTTTACCATGCCCTCGACGAACTTCGTACGCAGCTTCTGGATCGTGCCGACTCGTCGGAACGTCGCCATGGCACGGCGCAGCTTATCGGCTTCGGGGGGCGTGAAGCCTGCGCCGACGATGGCGATCTGCATCGCCTGTTCCTGGAACAGCGGCACGCCGAGGGTGCGCTCCAGAACGGCTTCAAGCGCCTTTGAGGGGTATGTGACCTCTTCGAGCTTTTGCTTGCGGCGCAGATAGGGATGCACCATCCCGCCTTGGATGGGTCCGGGCCGCACGATCGCCACTTCGATCACGAGATCGTAGAACCGTTCCGGCTTCAGGCGCGGCAGCATGGACATCTGCGCGCGGCTTTCGACCTGGAACACGCCGACGGAGTCTGCCCGTTGGAGCATCGCATAAACGCGGGGATCTTCCTTGGGCATGGTGTCGAGCGTGAGCGCGGCGCCCGCGTCGCGCGGATCGTCGGCCCAGGTGGCGGCATAATCGGCGTCGATCATTGCGAACGCCTTGCGCAGGCAAGTGAGCATGCCGAGGCCGAGCAGATCGACCTTTAGGATTTTCAGCGCTTCCAGATCGTCCTTGTTCCATTCGATCACCGTGCGGTCGTCCATTGCAGCGTTCTGGATCGGCACGACATCGTCGAGCCGGTCGCGGGTGATGACGAGGCCGCCGACGTGCTGGGAGAGATGGCGGGGAAAGCCGCGTAATTCGTTGACAAGGCGCAGGCAGGTCATCAGCCGGGGATCGCTCACGTCGAGCCCCTGCGCGCGCAGATCGTCTTCACGCAATCCGTTTGACCACCATTGTTGGGTGCGCGAGAGCGCGGTGATGCGGTCCTCGGAAAAGCCGAACGCCTTGCACACGTCGCGGATGGCGCTGCGGCTTCGGTAGCAGATCAGGGTGGCGGTCATCGCGGCGCGGTCGCGGCCGTATTTGTCATAGACGTACTGGATCGCCTCCTCGCGCCGCTCGTGCTCGAAATCGATGTCGATGTCGGGCGGCTCGCCGCGCTCGGTGGAGATGAAGCGGTCGAACAGCAGCGTCGAGGTCGCCGGGTTCACCGCCGTGACGCCGAGGCAATAGCAGATCGTGGAGTTGGCCGCCGAGCCGCGGCCCTGGCAGAGAATCTTCCGTTCGTGGCGGGCAAAGCGGACGATGTCGGCGACGGTGAGAAAATACGGTGCGAACTTGAGTTCGGCGACGATGCCGAGTTCACGTTTGATCGTCTCCGTCACCTCCGGCGGCACGCCCGTGGGATAGCGCCAGAGCGCACCCATCCAAGTGAGAGCTTCAAGAGCCTCCTGTGGATCGTCGAAGCCGGCGGCGGCTTCGTCGGGGTATTGGTAGCTCAGCTCGTCAAGTGAAAACGTGACGGCATCCAGAAAGCGGATGCTTTCCGTGACCGCCTCCGGCGCTTCGCGGAAAAGTCGGGCCATTTCAGCAGGCGCCTTGAGGTGACGTTCGCCGTTGGCGGCGAGCAGATGTCCGGCTTCGTCAAGTGTGGTCTTCTCCCGCACGCAAGTCAGCACATCGAGCAGCGCGCGCCGTTCGGGGACGTGATGCAGCGGCTCGGTGGTGGCGATGAGACGGGCGCCGGTTTCCGCCGCAAGCTGCTTCAGAAGCCGCAGGCGCCGGCGGTCCTCGCCGTCGAACCGGAACGTCGCCGCAAGCCACGCGCCGCCGCACGCTTCGCGTACCTTGACGATGCATGCGCGCAGGGCGTCATCGGGCGCTGCGCCTGCCACCAGCACAGGCGCAACGATCGGCTGCAGGCCTTCGGCCCACGCAAGCAGGTCGTCCAGATCGAGCAGGCATTGCCCCTTGGGCGCGCGTTTGTTGCCCACGGTCAGCAAACGGCAAAGCCGGCCGTAGGCGGCGCGGTCGCGGGGATAGACCAGAATGTCCGGCGTCCCGTCGCGGAACACCAGCCGCGCGCCAACGGCGAGCTTCAGGCCTTCCTCCTTCGCCGCCACATGCGCGCGCACCAGACCCGCGAGCGTGTTGCGGTCGGCGACGCCGATCCCCGCCAGCCCGAGCGCCCTGGCCTGCGGCACAAGCTCTTCCGCATGCGAGGCGCCGCGCAGGAAGGAGAAGTTGGTCGTAACCGCCAGTTCCGCGAACGCGCTCATGCGAACAGCCCGTGCAGATACCAGCGCGGCGGCTCTGCTTCGTCATAAAGTCCCTCTCGATAAAGCCAGTAGCGCCGCCCGTCGCGATCCTCCACGCGGTAATAGTCCCGGGCGCGCGCCTGCGGTTGCTTGAGCCAGTCGGGCAGGATGCGCTCCGGCCCCTCCGCCCGCGCCACTTCGCGCAGCACGCGCCGCCAGCGGAACTGCACTGGCGGGCCGTCGGGTACGGACGCCATCGCTTCCACCGGCTGAGCGTGCGCAAAGAGCTGTAGTGGGCGGCGCATGACGCCATCGTCGGGCGGCGTATCATCGACGCTTCCCGCTGACGCGTGCTGCGCCGGCGTCCAGTGGTCGGCATGCTCGGGCGTATGCACGCGTTGGAGCGCCGGTCGCGTGACGCGCCCAGCGCCGAGACGCACGCTTAGTGTATCGATCAACCGCGCCTCCGCATCGAGGTCGCGCCGCGAGGCGGGCGCGAGATCGGTGGCGTGCAGAACGATCGGTGCGATCTCGACGGCGTCGAGCCGCACGGCTTCGACGCCGAACTCCGCGTCGATGTTTTCCGGCGTGATGGACAGCCGTTCGCGCAGGAGACGCAGCATGGTCGGCGCGTTGTTGGTCGGGCGGCTCAGGCCGATCTCGATGGCGCGCACCCCGGCGTCCAGCCCGAACAGGCTGAGCCGCAACAGCCGCACACCCGCGCCGCGCACGTGCATCTGCGCCACCAGATCCTCGCACGCGGCGGCGACGGCGATGAGCACGGCATCGAGCGTGATCAGCGGCTCGACGAGCCGGCGCAGTGCGAACAATGGCGGTGGCGGCCGGTGCGGCGTCAACGCCTCGCGCGCGCGCCCCAGCGCCTGATCGAGCCGCCGTATCGCTGCTTCCCCGGCGCGCGCGGCGAACGGCTGGCGGGGCGCGTCGAGGAGATGGCCGATGGTTTTCAGGCCAAGGCGCTTGAGGAGCGCTGCGGCGTTTGGTTCAAGGCGCAAGGCTGCGACCGGGAGCGGTGACAGCGCATCGCGCAGATGCGCGTCATCTATGGTGCGCTGCCTGGCAAACCGCGTCAGCGCCCACGCCGCGCCCGGAGTCGGCGCGATGGCGACACGGTTGGCGAAACCCTGCGCCTTCAGCCGCGTCTCCACGGTGTTCATCATGTGCGCTTCGTCGCCGAACAGATGCGCGCAGCCGGCGATGTCGAGAAAGAGGCCGTGCGGCGGATCAATTGTCACCGCCGGCGTGAAGCGCTCGCACCATGCGGCAATGTCTGCGAGAACGCGCGCATCGGCGGCGGGCTCTGCTTCGACGGCGACAAGATCGGGCCGCATGGCGCGGGCGTCGGCCAGCGGCATGTCCGGCGCGAGGCCGCATGCGCGCGCCCGCGCATCGACGGCGGTCAGCACGAAGGCGTTGGCGATCTTCGCGTAAACAACAAGCGCGCGCCCCTCAGCTGGCGCGGCGCCACTGCGTTGCAGCCGATCGGTCGACAGCCTTGGCAGCCAGATCGCCATCCAGCGGCCGGTCGCGCTTGCGGGAGACGCGTCCCGCGTCGGTGAAAGCGTGGTCATGGACGTTCCATTCGAGAAGCCAGGACTGGCCGGCGCCGCCGGCGCGGGTGCGCTCCAGATCGACGGCAAAGCGTGGGGGGCCGAGTTCGCGGGCAGCGCCTACGCTGGGCGCGGCCGTCACGCGCCACCGGCTCCAGGCCGCACTGGGCGCCAGCACGTCGAAGCGCAGCATCACGCAACGCGCGTCATTCTTCTCCGCAAGCAACAGCAGCCGCCGGGTGGCGGTGAGGCTTGGGGGTTTTGATCCGGGCGGCGTGACGCAGAGCACGGTGGCGCACGGGGTGGAAAGCGCCTGTTCGGCCGCCCAGAGGGCCTCGCTGGCGGTTTTCGTCTGGGCAAGGACGAGGCGATCCGGATCGAGCCCGAACTGGGCAAGGCCACGGGCGTGGGGGGCGCCGTTTTCGCCGAGACAGAGATCGGCCGCCGCCCAGACCATGAGACCCGCGTTGTGACCGGCAATCCATCCCAGCGCAAAGCCCAGCGCCGCCCCCCTGTCCCCCGGAGAGGCCGGAATGACCTCGATCAGCGGGGTCGCGGCGGCCCTGGCCTGCATGGCCGTGAAATCCCGGGCGTCAGCGGGGGCTGCCCGCCCAGACGCTGGCAGGGCCAGAAGCCAGGCCGGGGAGAGCCGGGCGGCGAGGGCGGGATCGAGAGAAATCGACACCGAAACGAGATAGAACAAAAACGGAACATAAGCAAGGCGGCCTGTGGATAAGGGCAGGGCCTATCCCCGCGCCAGCGCCACCACCCGTTCCGCCAGCGCTGCCGCTGAATCGATCAACGGCGTCGACACATCGCCTTGCTCCAGCACCAGCGGCACTTCCGTGCAGCCCGCCACCAGCGCATCGACGCCAGCGCGCAACACTTCGTCGGCAACCGCACCCATTGCTGCGCGCACCTCCGCGCCCGTGTCGCCACTCTTGATGCGGTAAACCAGATCCATGAAGCGCGCGTGCGTCGCGCCCTCGGTCATCACCGCCGTCGCGCCGCGGGCCGCAAACGCCGTCTGATAGAGGCCCGCCCGCACGCATCCGCTCGCCGCCAGCACGCCGACGCGCTTTGCTTGCGGCGCGCGCGCCAGCGTCGCCGCCACAGTCGCATCGATCATGCTGACGAAAGGAACCGAAATCGCGGCCTCGATGTCGGCCTGGAACGCATGCGCCGTGTTGCACGCCATCACGACGAAATCGGCGCCGCTGCGCTCAAGCCCCGCAGCCATCGCGCCGAGCATCGGCCCGGGCGAGGGCCCAAGTCCCTCCAGCGCCGCGTTGCGATCGGGCAGCGCGGGGTTGCTGTCGACGAACAGGCGCAAATGATCCTGATCGCGCGCGGCGCCCGTGGCGGCGAGGACTTTCACAAAGAGATCGGCGGTCGCTGCCGGTCCCATGCCGCCGATGATCCCGATGGCTTTCACGCGCGCAGATCGTCCTGATACGCATAGAGCGCGGGCGATCCGCCGGTGTGGACGAACAGCACATTCTCGCCGCGCTGAAACACGCCGCGCCGGACAAGACCGATGAGGCCGGCCATCGCTTTGCCGGTATAGACCGGGTCGAGCAGGATCGCCTCCATGCTGGCGAGCATGCGCACCGCCCCCACCATCTCCGGCGTCGGCAAGGAATAGCCGGGACCGACCCACTCATCGAGCGCGACGATCGCGTCCCGCGACGGCGCCGTCACACCGAGGAGCGCTGCGGTTTCGTCGGCGAGCTTGTGGACGTTGCCTTCCTGCTCCGCGCGCGGGCGGCGCACGTTGATCCCCGTCAACGGAACGCCGGCGTTGAGCGCGACAAGCCCGGTGATGAGGCCAGCATGCGTGCCTGCGCTGCCGCTGGCGACCACCATGTGATCGAGCCGCAGGTCCATCTCGAACGCCTGCGTCACGGTTTCCTGCGCGCACGCTGCATAGCCGAGCGCGCCCAGCGCGTTCGACCCGCCGCCGGGAATGCAGTAGGCTTTGCGCCCGGCGCGCTTCAGCTCCGCGGCGAGTTTGTCCATCTGCGCTGAAACGTCTGTGCCGTTCTCCACCACCTCAATGCGTTCGGCGCCGAGCAGGTCGAACAGCAGGTTGTTGCCGCTGGCGTCGGCGCGATAGCTGCCGGACACGCGCTGCTCCAGCACAAGTTGCGCCTTCAGGCCTTCCTTCGCGGCGGCCGCGAGCGTGAGCCGGCAATGGTTCGATTGCGGCGCGCCGACCGTGATCAGCGTGTCGGCGCCTTGCGCGAGCGCGTCGGCGACCAGGAATTCGAGCTTGCGCGTCTTGTTGCCGCCGGCCGCAAGGCCGAGCAGATCGTCGCGCTTGATGTAGATGTCGGGGCCGCCGAGATGTCGCGACAGGCGCTCCAGTTTCTCGATGGGCGTGGGTTGCGCGGTGTAGCGGCGGCGGGGAAAGCGGGCGAGGTTCATGGGCCGGACCATAGCCGAACGCAGTTCGCGCGCAATCGCTTGGCCGGACGCGCGGAGCCCGCTAGACCCCAGCCGCCATGCGCGTTGACCTGTTCGATTTCGATCTGCCGCCGGAGCGGATCGCGCTCCACCCAGCGCGCCCGCGCGACAGCGCGCGACTGCTGCACGTTCCGGCAGAGGGCGCATTCGCGGATCGGTTCGTGCGCGATCTGCCGGCGCTGCTGCGCGAAGGCGACCTGCTGGTGATCAACGATACGCGCGTGATCGCGGCCGCGCTCGCGGGCGTGCGCCCCGGACGCGGCGACGGACCGGACATCGCCGTGGAGATCAACCTGCACAAGCGCGAGGGACCCGATCGCTGGCGCGCGTTCGCGCGGCCCGGCAAGCGGTTGCGCGTCGGCGACGACATTCGTTTCGGCGATGATCTTGGCGCCACGGTCATCGCGAAGTCCGACGCGGGCGACATCACGCTGGCGTTTGATCGCCCGGGCGCCGCGCTGGATGCGGCCATCGCCGCCGTCGGCGCCATGCCCTTGCCGCCGTACATCCTTGCGCTGCGGGAGCGCGAAACCATCGACGACGAAGACTATCAGACGCTCTTCGCCGCGCGGGCAGGCGCGGTCGCGGCGCCGACGGCAGGTCTGCATTTTACGCCCGACCTCCTCTCGCGTCTCGACGCCATCGGCGTCGAACGCGCGACGGTCACGCTCCATGTCGGCGCAGGCACGTTTCTGCCGGTGAAGACCGACGATACCGGCGATCACGTCATGCACGCCGAGTGGCGCGAGATCGGCGCGGCGGCGGCCGCCGCGATCAATCGCGCCAGGCGTGAAGGCCGCCGGGTAGTCGCCATCGGCACCACCGCGCTGCGCAGCGTGGAGTCCGCGGCGGACGCGGAGGGCGTCGTCTCCGCCATCGCCGGCGACACCAACATCTTCATCACGCCCGGTTATCGCTTTCGTGTCATCGATGCGCTGTGGACCAACTTCCACCTGCCACGCTCGACCCTGTTCATGCTCGTGTCGGCGTTCGCGGGGCTTGAGCGCATGCAGGCCGCCTATGCACACGCCATCGCGACCGGCTACCGCTTCTACTCCTACGGCGACGCCTGCCTGCTGGAGAAGGCCTCGTGAATGCGTTCCCCTTCCGCATCGATGCTGTCGGGGGCGCCGCACGCACCGGCGCCCTGCAGACCCCGCGCGGCGAGATCCGCACGCCGGCATTCATGCCGGTGGGTACGGCGGGAACGGTGAAGGGATTGCTCGTCGATCAGGTGCGCGGCGCCGGCGCCGACATCGTGCTCGGCAACACCTATCACCTGATGCTGCGACCGGGGGCGGAGCGTGTCGCGCGGCTTGGCGGTCTGCACGAATTTATGCGCTGGCCGCACCCGATCCTTACGGACTCCGGTGGCTTCCAGGTCATGTCGCTGTCCAACCTGCGCAGGATCACCGAGAACGGGGTGACGTTCCGTAGCCACATCGACGGTTCCGCGCACGAACTGACGCCGGAACGGTCGATCGAGATTCAGGCCGCACTGCTTGGCGCCGACATCGTGATGCAGTTCGACGAATGTCCCGCGCTGCCCGCGCCGGAGGCGGATGTGCGTCGCGCCATGGAGCTGTCGCTGCGGTGGGCGGTGCGCTCAAAGCAGGTGTTCGGCATTCGCCCCGCACAAAATCTGTTCGCCATCGTGCAGGGTGGCGTCGATGACCTCATGCGCCGGCAGTCCGCCGAAGCATTGGTGGCGGAAGGGTTCGACGGTTACGCCATCGGCGGACTCGCCGTAGGCGAGCCGCAGGCGGAAATGCTGCACACGCTCGACGCCACGATCCCGCTCCTGCCGCATCATCGACCGCGCTACCTGATGGGCGTCGGCAAACCGATTGACATCGTCGAGGCGGTGGCGCGCGGCGTCGACATGTTCGATTGCGTGCTGCCGACGCGCTCCGGCCGCCACGGGCAAGCTTGGAGCGATGCGGGGTCGATCAACCTGAAGAATGCACGGTTCGCGGAAGATGCGAGTCCGCTCGACGAGACGCTCGATTGCCCGGCCAGCCGCGACTACAGCAAGGCGTATCTGCATCACCTGGTGAAGTCCGGCGAACTGCTCGGACAGGTGCTGCTGTCGTGGCACAACGTGGCGTACTACCAAGGCCTGATGGCGCGTATCCGCGCGGCCATCAGAGAGGGAACCTTCGCCGATTTCGCAGAGGCGTTTCGTACGGGGCTCAACCCCTCGCGCGCCGACTAACGCGGCGGGCGCACGTCGCGGCCGCCCGGTGGCGGCGTGTTTGGATCGACTGGCTGGTCTTCCGGCAGCGGTGGCGGCGGCGGGACGACATTCATGCACCCGATCGCAGCGCCGTAGCCGCGCAGGAACGCGCGCCGCGTCTGGCCCATCTCAATGGCGCGCGCAACCTCGCGGTCGGCCTTCGCCGCACCGCTCGCGCGGCGCACCCAGCCGCGGAACGGGATGACATCGCCGGCCGCGTCGCGCGCAAGACCCACCGCGCCACCGACGGCGGCGTCCGCGCCGCGGGACGCCACGCCACGCGTCGCGCCGGGTTGATAATTCTCGACGCCGAGCGCGGCATCCAGCTGGCCGATTTCGTAGAGCACCTGCGAGCATCCAGTCAGCAGCTTCTGGGATTCGTAGGGATAGCTGAGACCCGCCAGCGGCGCCGGAATGTCAGGACGAATGAGACCGACATCGCGCAGCGGCATGGTCGCGGCGTCGGCGACTCCGCGACGCACCTGATCGGTGCGGTCCACCCGCGGCGCCTGCGTCGCCGTCGCGTCGCCATCGTCCTTGTGCGCGCAGGCGCTGGCGAATGCGAGGAATGCGATCGCTGCGTACCGGAAAGTGCGTGTCTTGTGCTGCATGTCCGCCCTCGCTCTCCGGCGTCGCTATACCGGGTCCGAGGTTGCGTCCGCCAGCCCCCGGCAGGCGGGTGCGCTTGGCCTTCAACAGCGGCTGGACTAGGTTTCGCACGTCCCATGACCCTTCCGATCGACGCTGTCCTTCCGGACCTGAGGGCCGCGCTCGCCGCGCGCACTTCGGTTGTCCTTGTCGCGCCCCCGGGCGCGGGCAAGACCACGCACGCGCCGCTGGCGCTGCTGGACGAACCCTGGATGGCCGGACGCAAGCTGCTGCTGCTCAGTCCGCGTCGGGTGGCGGCGCGGGCGGCGGCGGCGCGGATGGCGGCGACGCTGGGCGAACCTGTCGGACGCATCGTGGGGTTCCGCGTTCGGCTGGAGAACCGCACGAGTGCGGCCACGCGGATCGAGGTGATCACCGAGGGCGTGTTCACCCGCATGATCCTCGCCGACCCGTCGCTCGACGGGGTCGCTGCGGTGCTGTTCGACGAATTCCACGAGCGCAGCCTGGAAGGCGATCTGGGCCTGGCGCTGGCGCTCGACGCGCAGGGCGCGTGGCGCGAAGACCTGCGACTGCTGGTGATGTCGGCGACGCTCGACTGCGCGCGGGTGGCCGCACTGATGGACGACGCGCCGTGCGTGGTGTCGGAGGGGCGTCTGTTTCCGGTGGACGTACGTTACCTCGGCCGCGATGCGCGCACGCCCATCGAGCAGCAGATGACCGACGCGATCGTGGCCGCGCTCGCCGCCGAGAGCGGCAGCCTGCTCTGCTTCCTGCCCGGCGCCCGCGAGATCGAACGCACCGCGCAGCGCCTGCGCGAACGTGTGTCTGCGCCAGACGTGGACATCCACACGCTCTACGGCGCACTCGATGCGCGCGATCAGGACGCCGCGATCGCGCCGGCGCGGGAGGGCCGCCGCAAGATCGTGCTCGCGACCTCCATCGCGGAAACCAGCCTCACCATCGACGGCGTACGGGTGGTGATCGATTGCGGCCTGTCGCGCCGGCCCCGCTTCGAGCCCGGCACCGGTCTCACGCGCCTTGAAACGGTGCGTGCGAGCCGCGCGTCGGCGGACCAGCGCAAAGGCCGCGCGGGCCGC
>JANNVF010000220.1:0-1759 GCA_031414315.1 Hyphomonadaceae bacterium
CACATGCCCCAGGCCCGACGACTGGATCACGATCACCGACCCCACTGCAGGCGTCGAGGACTGCGGGTACTCCCCCGCCGCTTGCTGCCACCATGTGTTGGCGTTGCCGCGGATATCGATGCCGGAGACACCCCGAGCGTAAGGCACGCACTGGGTCGGCGGGTACGGGAGAAAGTGGGGGCCCGCCTGCTCCACCGGCCGCCCGATCGCGTACGGGCCGCGCGGCGCAGGAGATGTGGAGCACGCGGTCGCGGCCGCCGCGAGCATCAGCACGGTGGTGAACGGATGGACGGGGCGAACGGCGACTGTCATCGGCCGCGCCAGTTAGCGCGACAAGGGATTCGAGGCGATTAACATTGCTGTCAGGCCGACCTAGCGCGCCGCGACCTGCAGCGGCTTGTCCGGGTGAATGAAGCCGAGCCCCGGGTAGGGCCGCAAGCCGAGCGCGATGGCTGGCGGATGCCAGATGCGGACCTGGCTCCAGTCGCCCGCCGGCGACACATCCACTGCCGGGGCGTTGAGGATCGTCTCCCCCTCGCCCATCCAGTTGGCGTGATCGAGGCGGATCTCGCGCGGCGAGATCACCGCGCTGACCACCGCCACGTGCCCGGCGGATGTGCCGCCGGTGACCAGGAGGGAGCCCACGGCCGGCACGCTCGAGCGGTCGTATTTGCCTTCCGCCTGCGCCCACCACGTGATCGCCGCGCCGGAGAGCGCCACGTTGGTGCGCTGGCGCGCGTAGATCGCGCACTGCAGGCGCGGCCCGTTGCGCAGCACCTGCACGCCGGCGCCGCTGGCGGACGCGGGGATCGGCGTCATCGCCGCCGCGCGCGGCGGCGCGCCGACCGAGGCCGCGTAAGCATCGTACGTTCTGGCCGCCGACACTTCCGGCAGCGCGGCGTCGGTGGACGCCACGGCGGGCGGCGCGGTCAGCGCGCCGGGGGTAAGAAACGTCGCAGGCGCGAACAATCCCGCCCCGAACACCGCGAGCCCCAGCGAAATCATCGAACCCATTGAAAACGCGCCGCTGCGCGTCGGCCGGTTGTCCCGCGCCATCGGCGCCTCCGTGTCCGTCAATCTTTGATTAACTATCTCAGATGGGAAACGGCAGCAAATTCGGCGCCGCCGGCATGGTCAGTTTCGCTCATAGGCGAGGTTCGGCGCGAGCCAGCGCTCGGCCTCCTTCATGTCCCAGCCCTTGCGCCGCGCGTAGTCCGCGACCTGGTCGCGGTCGATGCGGCCGACGCCGAAGTATTCCGACTGCGGGTGCGCGAAGTAGAGGCCCGACACGCTGGCCGGCGGCGTCATCGCGAGGCTCTCGGTGAGATCCATGCCGGCGTGCGTGCGCGCATCGAGCAGGTCGAACAGCGTCGTCTTCTCGGTGTGGTCGGGCTGCGCGGGATAGCCGGGCGCCGGGCGGATGCCGCGATACTTTTCGGCGATCATCTCTTCCGGCGTCAGCGCCTCGTCCTTCGCGTAGCCCCAGAGCTCGTGACGCACCTTGGCGTGCAGCCATTCGGCGAACGCTTCCGCGAAGCGGTCGGCGAGCGCCTTCACCATGATCGAGGAATAGTCGTCGTTGGCGCGCTTGAAGCGCTGCGCCACCTCGTCCTCGCCGATTCCGCCGGTGACCGCGAACGCGCCCACGTAGTCCTGCGGGCCGATAAAATCGGAGAGCGCGAAGTTCGGCTTCTGCGGCCCCTTCTCCATCTGCTGACGCAACGTGTGGAGCCGCGCGCGTTCTTTTTTGCGTTTGTCG
>JANNVF010000221.1:0-1687 GCA_031414315.1 Hyphomonadaceae bacterium
TCTGGCCGTCGCCCGCGAGGCCCATGCAGCGGTTGAAGGTGCGCTCGAACACCGACAGGCGCCCATCGGCGTTCAGGCCCAGGAGAAACAGCTTGCCGGCTTGGTAGGTGGTGAAGGCGAGGCTCAGGCGCTGCTCGGCCATCCAGCTCGTGAACTGGCGTGAGGTCGTAATCTCGAATTTCTGTGACGCGGAAGCGTCCGGGGTGGGGGCGATCGCGCTCATGGTCGTTTGCTTTCTTTTTCTGCGGAGTCTTGCGGCGGGCAGAATAAACCCCGGCAACGCCTGATCAGGCAAGTCTAGCGATGCGATACGCTCGTGGCAACCGATGCGTTGCGCTGCGCTTACGCCGGAGCGAGCCGGCGGGCAGGCAAAAAATAATGGCGTCAGTTAACCAATACGATTAGCTGTTGCTCGATCAGCAGATTCGCCATGCCCAGGCTGTAGGCGGCGCCGTTCAGGGTGTAGCTGTTGAAGGTGAGGCCATGATCCGTCACCGGACCGCCCGACGCCAGCGCCCACCCCTGTCCGGTCGAAGTCACCGAGTCGCCGGCATTGCCCGTGACGAAAAGCCGGTTGCTGCCATCGGACAAATCGAGCAGGTCGCGGAGGTCCAGGATCAGCGCATTGTCGCCGCTGCCGGTCAGGTCGATTTGCTCGACGCCCTGCACCCTGTCCGCGCCGGGTGCGGTGAAGTCGAGCGTTACGCCGCTGCCATCGAGCGCCAGCGTGTCGAACCCGCTGCCGCCGTTGATGCTGATGAAGTCGATGGCGGACGAGCCGGATGCACCCAAGTGCATGGTGTCGTCACCCGAGCCTCCCGAGAATGCGTCCTTGCCGCCGTTGCCGATCATCGTATCGTCGCCCTGGCCGCCGATAAAGGTCTCGGCCAGCGCCGTGCCGGTGAGCGTATTGGATCCCGAGGTGCCCAGGTACGTTTCTCCGCCGACGACCAGTTTTGCGCCGAAGATCACATAGGTCTCGCCCGCCTGGGATTGCCCGTGTGGCGATGCGCGCGCTGACGAGACTGCGATGTCCCCAAAGCCGTCGCCGTTCACGTCTCCGGCTGAACTCACCGAATAACCGGAATCGTCGCCGTTCGCTACCGCGGAAACGCGGAACCCAGCTTGGCCGCCCAGCGTGGAAAGATCGATGTCCGCCGCAAAACCGGAGGCTTTGCCGAACAGCACATAGCTCTGGCCGGCGGGCAGATTGTCCATTTTTGCGCCCGGCGCACCGACGATCACATCGCCGTAGCCGTCGCCGTTGAAATCGCCGGCAGCGCTGACGCGTGCACCGGCCATATCCCCCGCCGCCGCGCCGATCATGCGGAATCCATTCTGGCCATCGAGCGCGGAACTGCCGTCCGGGTTGGAAAGCCGGAAGTCCGCCGTAAAGCCCGAAGCCTTGCCGAACACGACATAGGCCGCGCCCGAAGTGACCCCGTTCACCGTTGCATAAGGCGTACTGACAATGACATCGTCAAAGCCGTCGCCATTGACGTCCCCGGCGCCGTTCATTCCGTAGCTCAGGTTGTCGCCCGCCGCCGCCCCGACGATACGGAAGCCGTTGCCGCCGCTGAGCGTCGAAAGATCAAGACTCGCCCCAAAGCCGGCAGCCTTGCCGAAAACCAGATACGCGGAGCCGGAATCGTTTCCGCTGGCATCGGTACCCGTCGCGCCAATGAGG
>JANNVF010000222.1:0-1979 GCA_031414315.1 Hyphomonadaceae bacterium
CGCACCAACGTCACGGGCAGTGCGAAATTCCGCAAGCTGATCGAGGCGGACGACTACGCCGGCGCGCTCGCGGTGGCGCGTCAGCAGGTGGAGGCCGGCGCCAACGTGCTCGACGTGAACATGGACGCCGCGATGATCGACGGCGTGGCCGCCATGCGCACGTTCATGAACCTGATCGCCACCGAACCCGACATCGCGCGAGTGCCGATGATGGTGGACAGCTCCAAGTGGGACGTGATCGAGGCGGGGCTGCGCTGCGTGCAGGGCAAGGCGATCGTCAACTCGATCTCGATGAAGGAAGGCATTCCGGCGTTCCTCGCGCACGCCAAGAAAGTGCGCCGCTACGGCGCTGCGTGCGTGATCATGGCGTTCGACGAGAAGGGCCAGGCCGACACCGCCGCGCGCAAGATCGAGATCTGCAAGCGCGCGTATGATCTGCTGCTCACAGAACTCGATTTCCCGCCGGAAGACATCATCTTCGATCCGAACATCTTCGCGGTCGCCACCGGCATCGACGAACACAACAACTACGCCGTCGATTTTTTCGAGGCGACCAAGTACATCCGCGAAAACCTGCCGCACGCGCACGTCTCGGGCGGGCTCTCCAACGTGTCGTTCTCCTTCCGCGGCAACGAGCCGGTGCGCGAGGCGATGCACGGCGTGTTCCTCTACCACGCGATCCGCGCCGGCATGGACATGGCCATCGTCAACGCCGGCGCGCTGCCGGTGTACGACGACATCGATCCCGAACTACGCGAGCGCGCCGAAGACGTGCTGCTCAACCGCCGCGCGGATTCCACCGAGCGGTTGCTGGAAGTCGCCGAACGCTTCAAGGGCGGCGAGAAGCGGCGCGACGTGAAGGACATGTCGTGGCGTGAGAAGCCGGTGTCGGAACGCATCCGCCATGCGCTGGTGCACGGCCTCAACGAGTTCATCGTCGCCGACGCGGAAGAAGCGCGGATCGAACTGAAGCGCCCGCTCTACGTCATCGAGGGTCCGCTGATGGACGGCATGAGCACGGTCGGCGACCTGTTCGGCGCGGGCAAGATGTTCTTGCCGCAGGTGGTGAAGTCCGCGCGCGTGATGAAGCAGGCGGTCGCGCATCTTGTTCCGTTCATGGAGGAGGAGAAGGCCGCCGCTGGCATCGCGCAGGCGCCGAACGGTCGCATCCTGATGGCCACGGTGAAGGGCGACGTCCACGACATCGGCAAGAACATCGTCGGCGTGGTGTTGCAGTGCAACGGCTACGAGGTGATCGACCTCGGCGTCATGGTGCCGTGCGAGACCATCCTGGAAACCGCGCGCCGCGAGAAGGTGGACGCCATCGGGCTGTCGGGCCTGATCACGCCGTCGCTGGATGAAATGAGCTTCGTGGCCAGCGAAATGGAGCGGCAGGGCTTCAAGCTGCCGTTGCTGATCGGCGGCGCCACCACCTCGCGCACGCACACGGCGGTGAAGATCGCGCCGAACTACAAGGGGCCGGTGCACTACGTGACGGATGCGTCGCGCGCCGTGCCGGTGATGCAGAAACTTCTCTCCGCCGATGACGCTGCGGCGTTCGTGGCGGCGGAGAAGGTCGATCAGCGGGCGGTGCGCGAGGCGTATCTCGCGGGGCAGGACAAGCGGCCGCGCCTGCCGTTCGCGATGGCGCAGTCGCGCGCGCCGAAGCTCGCGTTCGAAAACGTCGTGAAGCCGACGTTTCTCGGTGCACGCGCCGTTGAAGTGTCGCTGGATGAGCTTGTCCCGTTCATCGACTGGTCGCCGTTCTTTGCATCGTGGGAACTGGTCGGGCGGTACCCGCAGATTCTGGAAGACGACGTCGTCGGCGAGGCTGCCAGCGCGCTCTACAAGGACGCGCGCGAGATGCTGAAACAGATGGTCGCGGAAAAGTGGGTGACGGCGAAGGGCGTTGTCGGCTTCTGGCCGGCCGCGCGCGATGGCGACGACATCGTGCTCTACACGGACGACAAACGCAAAAA
>JANNVF010000223.1:0-2914 GCA_031414315.1 Hyphomonadaceae bacterium
CTTTCGATGCTCCGTAGCGTCGTCAAGCGTCTTGAGGCCCGGCGCGAATGCCTCCCACGCGTCGTGACCGAAGTAAGCGTGGCGGGCGCCCGTGGCGAGCACGAGATAGTCGTACCCAATGCGCCGGTCGCCAAGAACGACCTCCCTCCGGATCACGTCGACCCCATCCACCTCATCGAGCACCACCTTGATGTTCGATTGATGACGGACAATCTTGCGAATAGGCGTGGCGATCTGTGTGGGCGCCAGCGCCGCCGTCGCCACCTGATAGAGCAGAGGTTGAAACAAGTGATGATTGCGCCGGTCAATCAACGTGATGTGGGCCCTTGCGTCGGCGAGTTTTGCGGCTGCCGAAAGCCCGCCGAATCCGGCGCCCACAATGACCACGTGTGGCAGATCATTCCCGTGCTCAGCGTGTTTCACTGGACGCCCCTGATCAACGTGCCTTCCATCAGAGACTTAGTGCGCCGTCCAGCCGCCATCAACGGGGCGCACTCGCCGCCAGCTAAGACCTAGATCTGCGCCGCCATGCCTCAAATGGACCCCGCAGCGATCGCTAACTAGATCGGCGCGTATTCACGGACGCAACGCGGCGCAGGTCATCGGCAACCCTCGGAGCGCCTCTACTTTGCTGCAGTTCGGCAAGCTCCTGCGTATCATGAGAACAAAAAATAGTGACTTCCCTCACGTGATCGCGTTTCAGGGTTCGGAGACGATCCTGGTTGCGTCGGCGCGCCGGCCGGTCCGTGTCCATGATGTGCTGATAGATTGCCAGGCCGGGCGCACAGCGGGGGCACGCTATGTTCATCTGCGTGCGATGGAGGTAGGCGTCGCCGGCGTGCAGCAGCCAGCCGCCTTCCCCGCTTACAGCCACGCCTGCATGGCCAAGCGTATGTCCACGCAAAGGGATCATGAGGACTTCAGGACCCAGTCCGTCGAGTTCGCGCACCGCGTCGAAGCCGAACCAGCCTTCCCCGCCGCTCGCGTACGTGCGCCAGTCGCGCACCCCGTCCCATTGGCGCGGGCGATAGCGCTGGTTGGACACGAAGCTGCGCCGCTTGCGTTCGGCCACCTCCCGTTCGGCCTCCATCACGTGAACGCGCGCGTGCGGAAAATCCTCCAGACCACCGGCATGGTCGAAATCGAGATGCGTGAGCACGATGTGACGCACGTCGCGGGCGGAAAACCCCAGTGCTTCGACTTGGCGCAGCGCGGTGTCTCGTTCGTGAAGACGGACATTGAGGATGGCTGGCCAGAGATGGGGCAATCGCGCGTGCGGATGCTGGACGTCCTGGACGCCATATCCCGTATCGACGAGGACGAGCCCCTGTTCGGTTTCGAGCAGCAGGCAGTGCGTGCAGACGTTGGCGAAAAGGCCGGCGCTCACGCCGTCGAAGAAGGCGCCGCCGAGCGGGCAATGCGTGCCGCAATTGAGATGGTGAACACGCATCGCCACGCCCGCGCGCCTTAGTCCGCGCCTTCCACTCTCCTGCCTTCGATGAAGGCCAGAAGATCGGCGTTGAGTTCCGCCGCGTTGGTCGCAGCAAAGCCATGACAGCCGCCAGGATACACCTTCAACGTGGCGTTCTTCAGGATCTTCGCGGTCATCAGGGCCGAGGTGCCAATCGGCACGATCTGGTCGTCGTCGCCGTGCGCGACCAGCACCTGGATGTCGATCTTCCTGAGATCCTCGGTGTAGTCCACTTCCGAGAATTCACGGATGCAATCGAGCTGCCCTTTCAGGCTGCCCATCAAGCCCTGCCGGCGGAAGGATTCGCGCACGCCCTCCGATGGCTTCGCACTCGCCCGGTTGTAGCCATAGAACGGCGTGGTCAGGTCGTAGTAGAACTGCGCGCGATCTTCGCGTGTCCCTTTGCGGGTGCCGTCGAACACATCGATCGGCAGGCCGCCCGGATTCGCTGCGGTCTTCAGCATCAGCGGCGGCACGGCGCCGAGAAGAACGGCCCTGGCGATACGCTTGGCGCCGTGACGACCCAAGTAGTGGGTGATCTCGCCGCCGCCGGTGGAATGACCAATGAGCGTGAGGCCCGTGAGATCAAGCTTCTCGATCAGCTCTGACAAATCGTCGGCATACTGATCCATGTGATTGCCGTCCCAGGTCTGGCTCGAACGCCCGTGACTGCGACGATCATGGGCGATGACGCGGTAGCCGCGCTCACCGAGAAACAGCATCTGCCGCTCCCAGTCGTCGCCTGTCAGGGGCCAGCCGTGCGAGAAAAGCACCGGCGCCCCTTTGCCGAAGTCGTTGTAGAAAATGTTCGCGCCGTCCCTGGTGGTGATGAAGGGCATGTCCGCCTCCAGATCTTGAGTGAGAACCTGATCACGCCGCGCGCGTGATCGATGAGACATTGCCGCCGCGCGCGTTTCTGAGCGCCCAGTCCAGCGCGAAATCGGCGACGTCCTCCCAACCCGGCTCGGCGCAGGTCCAGTGCGAGCGCGCCCGGTAGAGCTTGAACTCGGTCACCGAAGCGGCGCGCTTCTGCTTTTGGAAGATCGCCCTGGTCATGCTGGCGTCGGCAATCAGGTCCTTGCCGCCGGCAATGAGCAGCAGCGGCGCGCGCGTCGTGCTGGCCCAGGTGATCGCCCCGGCGCCGCCGGAGAGAACGCCGTCCCAATAGACCTTGCCCGCAGTCGGCACGATGTAGCGGTCATAGTGGTCGTCCTTCATGCTTTCGGGCAGGCCGTTGGCGAACCGTTGGCCGAAGAACTTGCGCGACATCGATACCACCTTGCCCCCGCTGAGCGGGTCGCCGAGCACGGGCAGCGCGGAGATGATCGCCTGGAAGCCGAGACCAACACCGGGTGTCGGCGCCGGATCGATCGCCACGCCCGCCGCGCCGAGCCCGCGATCGAGGAGATGCTGCACGAACACCGCGCCGGCCGAGTGACCGAT
>JANNVF010000224.1:0-6284 GCA_031414315.1 Hyphomonadaceae bacterium
CACCGCATTCACCAGCGCTATAATCTGAACGGGTTTCGCGACGCATACGAGGTGACGGGCCACCCCGATACGATCTGGCTGACCGAGCAGTTGCGGACCGATCGGGACTCTGCAGTCTTTGGTGAAGTCTCTTTCGATATCACGGAGAAGCTCACCGCAACCGGCGGTGTGCGCGTCTTCCGCGCCAAGAACGCGCTGGAGGGCTTCTTCGGCTTTTCGGAGCTGTTCGCCGCCGACTACGGCGTGCCATTGCTCGGCGAGTTCTCATGCTTCGGGCCGCCCACGGTGTCGGGCGCTCCGTGCACCAACCTCGACAAATCCACATCGGAGTCAGGCGAAACCTACCGCTTCAACCTGCAGTACAAGTTCGACCCGGATCGGATGGTCTACGCTACGTATTCCGAAGGTTTCCGCCCCGGCGGCATCAACAGGCGCGGCACGCTCGCACCGTACGTGGCGGACTTTCTCACGAACTACGAAGTTGGCTGGAAAACCGACTGGGCGGACGGCCGGTTCCGGTGGAACGGCGCAGTGTTCCTCGAAAAGTGGGAAGACTTCCAGTTTTCCTTCCTCGGCGGCAGCGGGCTGACCGAAATCCAGAACGCCGGCAACGCCGAGATCAAGGGCGTGGAAAGCAACATCGCGTGGGCGGCGACAGAGGGCCTTACACTCACGGCGTCGGCGACATACCTCGACAGCGAACTGGTAGAGGCGTCGATTTTCGCACCTGAGGGAACGCCGCTACCGGTCGCGCCGGATCTGAAGGCCGATGCAACCGCGCGTTACGAGTTCATGCTCGGTGACTGGAACGCCTTCATGCAAGGCTCGGCGGTCTACAACGGTGAGGCAACCGTTGATCTGCGACCCGCAGAATCGGCGCTGATCGGCACGTTGCCATCTTACTGGTTGGTGGATGCGTCCGCCGGCGTGGAGCGTAATGGCTATCGGTTCAGCTTCTACGTGGACAATCTGTTCGACGAACGTGCGATCGGCGCTCGCTACACCGAGTGTGCGATCTCTACATGCTTCGGAAAACCTTACGACGTCATCTCCAAACCACTGACATTCGGTGTTCGACTGGGGCGGCGCTACTAGCGACGCAATGCCGTTTGATGAGTCTGCCTGGCGACCCGGACACGGCAGGTCGCTGGGCAACCCGGCTTTGACGCTTGGCGCGCGGAGAGAACGCTGACTAGGCGGCGAATTCTGCGATGCCACCGCTCACGCAGAGGGCGCCTTTGTCATTGCGGATGTCGAAGGACATGCCATCGCCTTGGCCGCCGTAGTGCATGACCACATCTTCGCCGGCGAAGAGTGGATGGGTGAAACGGCACGCCAGCCGGACGAGTCTTCGTCGCGGCTTGGCGCGCATCAGTGTCAGGCCTGCAAGCGCCCATAGCGCTGTTCCGTGGACGATGATGTCCGGCAATCCCGCGACCAGCGCGACGCGCCGTTCGGTGTGAATGGGATTCCAGATCGCAGCGCATTCCGAATAGAGATGGGCGAACCCTTGAGGCAACGACAGCAGCGTACTGTCGGTGTGGTCGAACTTCTCATCGTTCGATATCGGCTGACCCTCATCTTGCGCGCCCTCGATCGCGACATCCCGATACACCGACCGCGAGATGGTTTCGGTGATGAGCGCATCGGCGTGGAAGGTCGCATATCGGACGGTCATCATGGCGCCTGACCGCACGGGGCGTACGCCGGTGATCGTGGCTTCGGTGCGCAGCATACTGTCGCGGGGAAGGGGGCGCAGAAAACGCGTGTCCTGCCCGGCGTGCACGCCGCGTATCGCTTCCGACGGTGAAAGTCCAAGCGACGCCAATTCGCGCAGGCGAAGCGCCGCTGCCCATTCCGGCGTCACGATCTGCATTGGAAGCGCCGTGAAGTCCGGATGATCGTCGCGCAGCAATGAGGCGTCGCACGTATCAAGCACTGCAGCGTATGCAAGCGCTGAGCGCGTTGTTGCCGTCCAGGAAATAGGCGCGCCGCAGCACCCGATCGCGGCAGTGCGTAGCGGCAATTCACTCTCCTTCACCCCCGCCACCAGCGGCACGACATCATACAAAGGCGCGCTTAAGATGCAAAAGGTGGCGGTGGTTGGAAGATCTGACCGATCAGGACCGCCGGTCAGGACTGGCCGAGCGCGATCACATCGACCGCCTGCTCCGTGGTTTGTGAGCCTGCTGTGCGCAGGACGCCCTTGACGGGCGCCACGTCCGCGTAGTCACGACCGCGCGCGATGACGATATGGTCGTTGCCGACCAGCAGCGCGTTTGTCGGATCAATCTCGACCCACCCGGTTTCCACGCCGCACCACGCGCGCACCCAGGCATGCATGGCGTCGGCGCCTTCGAGGCGTGGTTTTCCGGGCGGCGGCGTGGTGCGCAGGAACCCGCTGACATAGCCGGCTGGAATTCCGATACCTCGCAGGCACGCAATCATGATGTGGCTGAAATCCTGGCACACGCCATGTCGACGACTGAACGCCTCCTCCGGCGAGGTATCGACTGTCGTGGCGTCGACGTCGAACTGCATTGCGTGATGCAGGCCGTTGCTGACGGCTTCCACCACTTCCAGTGTCGACATCTGTGGATCGATCAGAGCGCGGGCGAACGCGGTCATCGCCGCGCTTGTGCGCACGCGTGGCGAAGCGCCGAGAAAATGGTGCGGCGCGTTGGGATCGAGCGCTCGATATGCGGCGATCTCATGGGCAAGACGCTCCAGCATCGGCGACATGTTGAGGCGTGGCCCCTTCGCCATGCGCTCCACCCGGCACTGCGCGTTGAACTCGATCTTCGCGTGCGCGGACAGGAACGTGATTTCCACTGTCGCATTGCCGAAATAGTCCACCCGGTCGAGCCGTTCCGCCGCCACAGGCTGGATATCGAGATAGCCCAGAATGACGCGCTGCTCGCCAGGAAGATTGGCAGGCATGAGGCGGAGCAGATGACGCCCGGCGTTGGCCGGACTGTCGTACTCGTACGCGATACGTAGGCCAATATCGTACAGCACGGCGCTATCTGAAATAGGTGGCTGAGAGCAGGTTCGACAGCGCGGCGATTTCGCCGCTGACCTGCACGAGCGCCTCCGTGTCGAGGGTCTCCGGCGTGCGCACCGCCAGCTCCGTATGCGTCTGGAGGACCGCACGCGACAGCGGTGACATTTGCCGCTTCACCTCCGCGCCGGGAAGATCGGCGACGTGTCGACGGATTTCGGTCAGGTGGCACAGGATCGAGCGCGGATTCAGCGTGTCGAGTGCGAGCAGGTCGATGACGGTGTTGCGATTGGTCGCCACGGCATAGCGGCGCCGGTGCGTCATGGCGCTGTCGCCGATCTCCACGGCAAGATCGAGCGCACCTTCGGGCGCCGCAGAATCGGCGAACGCGGCCAGCGCGTAGGTCATTGCCAGAGAGCGTTCCAGAGAACGGCCAATGCTCAGGAACATCCAGCCGTTCGAGCGATACATGTTGTCGTGCACGAGTCCGGAAAACCCTGTGATCTTGCGCAACAGCACGCTCATCGCGCGCGCGGTGTCGTCGCCGACAACGGCAGTCTCTGACATGCGCTCCGCGGAGCGTGCGAGATCGTTTAGCGCCATCCAGCCATCGAGCGAGAAACGATCCCGCACATGGCTGGCACTGGCGATGGCGGACGCTAGCGTTTCGCGCAAGCGGTCCGGGATGACCTTTGCGGGATCGACGCCGCTGGCCTCCAGATGATCACGCAGGCATGTCAGCGTCGGCGTCGAGGGATCTGCGGTTTCCGCGAGCCGCAAATGATAGGCGCGCAGCAACCGGATGATGCCTTCAGCGCGCTCCACGTAGCGGCCGAGCCAGTACAGGTTGTCGCCTGCGCGCGCGGGCAGGACGCCCGCTTCGGAGCGCAGATAGGGCGCCTCCGATGTCGGCAGCATGCTCAACGGTTGCACGGGTGTGTCGCTGACCACCCAGACGTCCGCCGCAGAGCCGCCACGTTGCATGGCGACTGCGGCGGCGTCTTCGGTACGGCCGATGCGGGCGTAGCCGCCGGGCATGACCTGCCAGCCTGCCGCCGTGCGCGCGAGAAACACACGCAAGGTCATGGGCCGCGGCACAAGCTGGCCGTCCACGTATGCGGGTGTGGTGGAAAGCGTCACCGCTTCCTGGCCCACAAGCCGGGGCCCCTCCGCTTCCAGCAGCGCATCGATGGAGTCGTGGAGCCCGCGATCAATGGCGCCGCCCGCGACGGTCGTGCCATCGATCTCGAACGGCAGCCGGTTGGACAGCGCAGATCCGATCATCATGTGATCGGCGTTCGCGCGCACGTGATCGCGCTCGGCCGGCTGCCCGCACCACCACGTCGCGATATTGGGGAGCTTGAGCGGTTCGCCGCGCATCGCCTGGCAGATGCGGGGCAGGAACGCGAGCAACGCACGCATTTCCAGCACGCCCGCGCCCAGCGCGTTGACCATTGTCACGTTGCCTTGCCTTACCGCCTCCACGAGACCCGGCGTGCCCAGATGCGAGCCTTCATCAAGCTCCAGCGGATCGGCGTACGACGCATCAAGCCTGCGCCACAGCACGCTGATCGGCGCGAGGCCCGCCACGGTGCGGACCATGAGACGGCCTTGCTCCACCGTCAGATCCTCGCCCTCCAGTAGCATGAAGCCGAGATAGCGGGCGATGTAGGCGTGTTCGAAATAGGTGTCGTTCAACAGGCCCGGCGTGAGGATGGCGACCTGACTGTCCGGCTCACTCTGCAGGCTTCGGAGATCGTTCCTGAAGGTCTGAAAAAATCCGGCGAGCCTGTGAACGTTGGCGGACGGGAAGAGATCGGAATAGACGCGCGATGTCGCGACGCGATTTTCGAGTGCGAAGCCCGCGCCGGAGGGCGCCTCGGTGCGGTCGCCCAGCACCCACCAGTCGCCGTTGGGGCCGCGCCCGATCTCGAACGCCACGAAGTTCAGATAGTGCCCTGAGCGCGGGCGCACGCCGACGAGCGGACGCAGCCATTCCTTGCTCATCCCGATCAGCCCCGCCGGCAGATGCCCGTCCGCGATGAGCCGATTGTCGCCGTAGAGGTCGGCGACGACATCCTCCAGCAGATCAGCACGCTGGATCAGGCCTTCCGTGATCTGCAGCCACTCCGTCTCGTGGATGAGCACAGGGACGTGACTGAGCGGCCAGTCACGCTCCGCAGAGCCTGTCTCGCTGTACTGGCGATAGAACACGCCGGCGTCGCGCAGGTACTGGTCGCCGCGCGCAAAGCGCTGCGCGATGTCCTCGGACGTAAGTTCGGCAAAGTGATCGATGAACTGTCGCCAGCTTAGACGCACGGCGCCGCTCGCGTCCATCAACTCGTCGGCGACGCCGGGCAGGAGTTGATAGCCCGCAAGCGGGCCGGCGCCCGGAGTCGCGTGCGAGAGAGGCGGCGAGCGCGGCATTCAGAGACCGGCCGGTCGGCGCAGATCGAGAGTCATTGGAAATTCGCGGTGGGGTGTTTCCGCGATTGCTTCATAGAGTCCCGGCGAATGTCCATGCGGCTCGAACCTCGATAGGCGGCGGGCCTCTGCTTCGTTGCCATTGACCGGGAAAGTCTCGTAGCTGCGGCCGCCAGGATGGGCGACATGATACACGCAACCGCCCAGAGCGCGGCTGGACCAGGTGTCGAAGAGGTCAAAGGTCAACGGTGCGTTGGGTGGTAAAACGGGATGTAGTGACGCCGCAGGTTTCCAGGCCTTGAAGCGGACGCCACCCACGGCGACGCCGCTGGCGTCGGCCGGTTGCAGCGGCACGCGCCGCTTGTTGCACGTCACCACATAGCGAGACGGATCGGACGTCGTCAGCTTCACCTGCATGCGCTCCACTGAAGAGTCGGTGTAGCGCACCGTGCCGCCAATGGCGCCGGTTTCCCCCAATACGTGCCATGGCTCCAGCGCCTGGCGCAGTTCGAGGCGCACGCCCTCGTACTCGACTTCGCCGCAGAACGGAAAGCGGAACTCGGCCTGCGCTTCGTACCACTCCGGGCGAAACTGGAAGCCGTGATCCGACAGGTCGCGCAACACGTCGAGAAAGTCCTGCCAGATGAAGTGCGGCAGCATGAATCTGTCGTGCAGCACCGTACCCCAGCGCGTGAGGTTTCCACCGAGCGGCTCTTTCCACAACCGCGCGATGAGCGCGCGGATCAAAACTTGCTGGGCAAGACTCATGCGCGGATCTGGCGGCATCTCGAAGCCACGAAATTCGACAAGGCCGAGCCGGCCGGTCGGTCCATCGGGTGAGTACAGCTTGTCGATGCAG
>JANNVF010000225.1:0-5816 GCA_031414315.1 Hyphomonadaceae bacterium
GGGCGGCGGTGTGATCCGCCGCCCTTCCTGTTGGCCGCCCGTCCTGTTTGCAGGGCGCAATGACGCCTAGCGCTTCAGTCGCAACGCCACGAAGAACTGGCGCCCGTACGGGGTGTAGACCGACGGGAAACCATTGGACTGTTCGTCCACATCGCCGATGAGGGGATAGTCCTCGTCGGTGATGTTCTGTGCGCCGATGCGGATCTGCGCCCATTCGGTCGGCGACCACGACGCAGCGACGTCGAAGTAGTCGTGCCCGTCGATCACCGGCGTGGCGACGGTGTTGGCTGGCGCGCCGTCCACCACCCGCGCGTCGGTGACTTCGCCGACATGGCTCCAGCGGCCGTTGATCGTCCACGCATCGCTGAGCGCGTAGTTCAGCGTGTTGGTGAACTTCCATTCCGGCTGCACCGGCGTCAGCGCACACGTGGCGCGTCCGAAGGTGCCGACGCATTCGATTGCCGCTGCCTGCGGGTTCGACTGCACGGTGTAGCTTTCCAGCCATGAGGCCGTGAGGCTCCAGTCGAGCGTGCCCAGACCCATGCCGGTCAGTGTGCCGAGATCGAACCCGTAGTTCACGCCGATATCGACGCCGGAGGTTTTCACCGCCGCGATGTTGGCGTTGCGCTGGTCGATCCCGCCGTTGAGATCGACCTGGCCGTTCGGGCGCCGTGTGATCGCCGCGCACGCCACCGCCGACGACGCGCCGGGGTTGTAGCACGCGTCGAGCACCGCCTGCGCCGAACCGAACAGACCCGAAATCGCGTCTACCAGTTCGATGCTGTAGTAGTCGACCGTCACCGACAGGCCATCGGCGAAGCTCGGCTGGATCACCGCGCCGATCGTGTAGGTGTCGGAGGTTTCAACGCCGAGGTTCGGGTTGCCACCGATCTTGATCGGCGCCTGGTTGGCCGAGAAGTCCGGCAGCACGCCGACGAGGCCGATCGGCACGCCGGTCGCCACGCACAGCGCGCGCAGCGGTGCGCTGGCCGCCAGGTTCACGGCGTTGGAGTTGGAGCACGGATCGCTGTCGCCGCCCTCCTGCGTGTCGGTCTGCGGGGAGAACAGCTCGAAGATGTTCGGCGCCCGCACCGCCCGCTGGAACAGACCGCGGAACCGCAGGCCATCCACCGGCGTGTATTCGCCGCCGATCTTGTAGGTGTCGACTTTCCCGACCGTGGAATAATCGGAATAGCGATACCCGCCGTCGAGCACGAGGCTCTGGATGAACGGCACGTCCTCGATGAGCGGCGCGCGCACCTCGAAGAAGTACTCCTTCACATCGAACTGGCCGCGCACGGGCGCGATCGGGTCGAAGCCGAGGATATTGCCGCTGGCGAAGTTCTGGTCCGGCGAGATCGTGAGCTTTTCCTGCCGGTATTCGGCGCCGATGGCGACGTCGATGGCATTTTCCGCGAACGGGCTCTTGAACGCGCCCAGATCACCGGCGACCGAACCGGTGTAGATGGTTTCCTGCGACACACCCGTCGCCGCGCCTGAAAGCGCGATGAACTGGTACATCGCCGGTGTGAACGCGCCGGGGCCGAAGAAGTTGATTGCCACGCACCCATTGGAGGCATCGATGCAGACCGGTCCGCCGGGACTGGCGACCGCGTTGAGACCCTGCTGGAACAGCGCTTTCGACGCATCGCCCGAGAACGTGGCGTCGTTGTTGGAGCGGCCGTACTGCCCGCTCACATCCCAGTCCCAACCTTCCAGGAAACCCGAGAAGTCGCCGCGGAATCCGCCCACGAACTGGAACACGTTGTTCTCGTGGTTGGAGATCCGTGGTGAGTTTTCCGGCAAGCGCAGCCGCACCGTCGAGGTGACGACGCCGTCACTGTCGCCGGCGTCGACCACGCCGTTCTGGTTGTCATCGTAATCGTTGAGGCCGTTGGCGTCGAAGTCGTTGGCCGGATCGAGGATGATGTTGCGCGTGGCTGCATTCACGAACGGGTTGTTGATCAGGTCGATCGTGAAGCTGTCGGCGATCGGCGTCGGCGCGAGTTGCGTCGGCACCTGGTTGTTGGCGAAGCTCGCCCGTGCGTAGAACTCCACATCCTCGAACAGCTGATAGGAGCCCATCGCCGTGAACGACCAGCGCTTCTGCGGCAGTTGCACATAGTTGCTGGGCGCGAAGTTGTAGAAGTCGTCCGGTTCGATGTAGGTGCGCGGCGCGCCGCCCGCGTCGTAGGTGATGCCGGTGGGCCGGCCGTTGAACGGATCGGTGATCGAGCCGTTCTGGTTGGTGGGGCTTCCGGAGGCTGCAAGTCCGCCCGCGCCGTCATCGTCGAACTCGGTGGCGAGGTTGGCTCGATCACCGCGGAACAGCGGCTGGCGGTCGGTATAGCTGACGTTGAAGGCGATGTTGCCCTTGTTGTCGGCGAGGTTGGAGCCGAGCGTCAGGGAGTAGTCCATCGTCTCCGCGTCGCCCTGATCGGTCGTGTCGTAGGTCACGTCGAGTTGCGCGCCTTCGAAGTTCTTCTTCAAGATAAAGTTGACGACGCCGGCGATGGCGTCGGAGCCATAGACCGCCGAGGCGCCGCCGGTGACCACATCCACCCGCTCGATCAGCTGCACTGGGATGTTGTTGAGGTCGACGATACCGGCCGCGTTGGACTGATCCGGCGGCGCCGAACTGATGAACCGCTTGCCGTCCACGAGCACCAGTGTGCGCTGCACGCCGAGACCGCGAAGGTCGACGGTCGCGGTGCCGGAACCGGGGTTGTTGGAGACCTTGGAGAATCCCGGGAGCACTTGCGGCAGCTCGTTGAGGAGCGATTCCACGTTGACCGTGCCGGTGATCGAGATTTCCGCAGCGTCGATCAGTTCGACAGGGCTGTCGCTGGTCAGGTCGGGCCGTTTGATGCGCGACCCGGTGACGACGATTTCATCGTCGTTATTGGCCTGATCGCTGGCTTGCTGCGCCTGACTGTCGGGCGCGAGCGCGATACTCGCCACGCCCGCGAGGGCCGTGGCCTTGAACAGATTCTTCCGAAAAAGTGAGGGCATTTGATGCGTCTCCTGCGGGTTGCAGACAGACGCGTCACGACATCCAATCCATGGTGGGCGACGCCCTGCATCGGGGCGGCGCTCCTAAAAGTTGACACATTCTGTGCGTGCGCCGGGGGCGCGGTCAACCGACCTGCGACGGAGGCGGGGCACATTCATGCCCGCAGTGTGGCCGAATGTGCACAGTTTTGGGCGCGACGCCGGCACCTTAGTTCGCAGCGTGCCGGATTTTCGATTGGTCTTCCCTGCCAAAGCCGTAGTGTCTCGCCGAGCACGGGAGGCGACGATGCAGTGGTTGGCGCGTATTCTGGCGGCGTTCTTTGTTCTTGCGGCAGGCGCGGGGAGCGCGCAGCAACAGCCGGCGCGACTGGCGCTCGTTGTCGGCAACGCGGCCTATACGACCCTCGGCTGGGAGCTGGTCAATCCAGTCAACGACGCCCAGCTCATCGCCATGCGGTTGCGCGCGCTCGGCTTCCAGGTCACGCCCCTGATGAACGGCTCCAAGGCGCAGATGGAGGTGGCGATGAACGCCTTCGGAACGCGCCTGCGCGCGGCGGGCCCGGACGCGGTCGGCGTGTTCTACTACGCCGGACACGGCGTGGAGCACGACGGCGCCAATCTGCTCGTGCCTGTCGATGTCACCGCGCGATCGATGGACGAGCTGCGTTATCAGGCGCCACCGATGCAGTTCCTGCTGCGCGACATGGCGAGCGCCGGCAACGCGGTGAACATCATCATCCTCGATGCGTGCAGGAACCTGCCCCTGCCGGCGGGCGCGCGCAACGGGCCAGCCGGTGGTCTCGCGGACATGGAGGACGTGCCCACCAACGCGCTCATTGCCTACGCCACGCGGCCCGGCCTCACCGCTCCCGACAATCCCGGCGAGACCAACAGCGTCTTCACACGGACGCTTGCGCAAGAACTGGAACACAACCCCGGCGACACAGCGGTAAGCCTTTTCAGCGAAGTGCAGGCGCGCGTGTTCACCGCCACCGGGGGCGTGCAGCGACCCGAGTTCCGGATGGGATTGTTGCGCGCGCCGAGATGGCGATTTGCGGCGTCATCGCCTCCGAGCATCGCGTTGCCACCGACGATCGTCGTCCGCCCGCCGGTGACGTCGTCCGAGATGAGCGACGCCCTGCTGAACCTGGACGACGCCCGTATCGCCGATTTTCTGCAGCGCGGCTGGAATCCGAATTCACCGCTTGATGCGGAAGGCAACACGGCTCTGCACAACCTGATGATGGTGTGCGAACGCTACCCGACGCATGATGCAAACAGGCTTGTCACCGTCGCGCGTATTCTCATCAATGCCGGGGCGGACAAGTCTCGTCAGAATCGCTGGCGCGATACACCGCTGACAATCGCGCGGTCGCCGAGATATTGCGGGTCGAACCACCCGGTTATGGCGTTGCTCCAATGAACGCGGGAGTGGCCTAGACACGGGACCGTCGAAAGCGACCATCGCGTTTCCGGCGGGTAGTTCAATTCGGACGTTTATGCCGGCGAACGATGCGGGCGCCCCACCGTTGAGAGGGGCGCCCGCATTATTCTAGCGCTCCATCTGAGCGCGGATGTTCAAACCGAGCGTGTCCAATCGGGCCTGGATGTTGACCTCGTTGGCCTGACTGAGCCTACCGTTGTAGTGGCGCATGCCCGCTTCCCGTTGGCGAATCGACCTCAAGGTCGTTGTCGCGCGGTTTGCTTCATAAGACGTCAGCGTGCCGTCAGCGCGCCCACGGCGAATGTTCTGGTCGAGCCATGCAATGCGCGCGCGGATGTCGCGCGGGCTGTTTGCCCAGTAATCATTGTTTGCGTTCCCCGGCCATCCAGCATTGCCCGGATGCGCCGATGTCGCGATCCAGCGACCGCCGGTGTCGTAGTAGCCGGTGGCCGCGCCAACTCTCCAGCGACCGTTGGCGTCGTAGTATCCGGGTTGGACGTCTGCGACCCACATGCCATTGGCGTCGCGGTGACCGCTCGGCGCACTGGCGATCCAGCGCCCGTTTGAATCGTACCGGCCGTTCGTTGAACCCGCGATCCAGCGCCCGTTCGCGTCATAATAACCGCTCGCGGCGTTCGCGATCCATTGTCCATCGGCGTCGTAGTAGCCGCTGGCCGAGGCCGGCACCCACCGTCCGTTGGAATCATGATAGCCGCCCTGTTCAGCGCTTGAAGCCGCAGAGATCCACGTTCCGTTTGAATCATAGTGGCCGTTGGGCGCGCCATTGACCCATTGTCCGGTTCTATCGAAGTAACCCGCCGCGGACGCGCGCCCGATCGAACTGGCGTGCCAACTGCCGTTGGCGTCATAATATCCGTAGGACGTGGCGATCCAGCGCCCGCCGGCGTCATAGTATCCTGCGGACGGGCCAGCGCGCCAACGTCCGTTGGTGTCGTAGTATCCAGGCTGTGTGTCAGCGACCCACGCGCCGTTTGGATCGCGGTGACCGCTCGGTGCGCCGGCGATCCATCGACCGCTTGCATCATATCGACCTGTCGCCGGACCCGCGACCCAACGCCCGTTGGCGTCATAATAGCCGCTCGCGGCGTTCGCGATCCATTGTCCGTTCGCGTCGTAGTAGCCGCTCGCCGACGCTGGCACCCATCTCCCGTTTGTATCGTAGTAGCCGCTCGCCGAAGCGCTCGACGTGGCCGCGATCCAGCGTCCGCCTGAATCATAGTACCCGTTCGGCGCGCCATCGACCCATTGGCCGTTGCGATCGAAATAGCCCGCAGCGGCGGTACGATCGACAGCGTTCGCATGCCATATGCCGCGGGTGTCGTAGTAACCGTACGCATGG
>JANNVF010000226.1:0-4080 GCA_031414315.1 Hyphomonadaceae bacterium
GCCATCGCCGAGCACGAAAAAGCTGACGCCCGTCGTTTCGAGAGCCGACAAAATCGCCCAGTTCAGCGGCGCTCCGCCTCGTAGGACAGGCAGCAACGACGCGTGATAGCCCACACATTTGTCGCCATAGGGCGCGCGAAACCATGCCGGCACCATATGATGCCACCCCGCTACAAGGCATGCGGAGAAGCGGCGTTCGCCAAGGGTCACAAACAAGTTCTTGAAACCTTCGAACGGTATTGCATCTGCGCCATGCGCGGCGCACCAGCCCGCGATATCGACCGCACGCACGTTTTTCACGCCCTGCGGTGCGTATGAGATTGAGAATCCCTTGCCTGTATGCGCGATGGTGCCGACCCTCAAACCCGTTTCCAGCACAGCGTCAGCTACGGCGAGCGTGACGTCCGTCGATCCGAGGATGAGGAGGTCGTCGCTCATGACTCAGGTCGCGACGGCGCCAACGGGACGTTCGCCGTTGAGAAATATCCGGCACCACTGTTCAAAGCACAGGAACGACCAGATCAGCAGACGGTTGTTCGCGCGCCCGGCAATGTGATCTTCCACGGCGCGGCGCACGTAGTCGGGATCAACATGGTCGGCCATCGCGAGGTCGCCGCGCAGCAGGAAGGATTGCACATACGCCGCGTTCTCGCCGCGATACCAGGAGCCATCCGGCGCGGAGAACCCCTGCTTGGGGCGCCGGCGGGTCTCTTCCGGCAGAAGCCCCTCCATCGCCAGGCGCAGCACGTGCTTGCCGCCGCCGAATTGGTCCTCGGCGAGGAGTTTCTTGCGCACCGCATCCTCGTCGATGGTCAGCATGTGGGCGAGGTCGGCGAGCTTGTGGCGTACCGGCAGGCGCTGCACGAAATCGACCAGCGCATTGTCGAGGAACGGCGTGCGCTCCTCCAGCCCGTGCGCCATCGAGAGCTTGTCGCCGACGATCAGCAGACCCGACAGGAAATTGCGGCACTCGAACGTGAGCGCGTTGGCGATCTGGTCTTCGGCGGTCTCGAACTTGAGGCGCGCGGGATCGCCGAAAGCGTCCTTGAACACCTGGAACATGACCGCGTCGTCGGCGCCGCCGCCGCTCTGGCGCAGCAGAACCCGGCGATCTTCCTCCTTCGTGAGGCGCTGCCAGTAGGCGTAGGAATTCCTGAAATAGTCGTCGGGATCGAGGCTGCGGAACACCCGATAGTAGCGCCACGGGTAGCCCGCGAACAATTCATCGCCGCCGGCGCCGGACAGGCACACTTTCACGAACTTCGAGGCGAGCCGGGAGACATAGTAGTTCGGATAGCTCATCCCGAGCCGCAGATCCTCCAGGTGCCAGATGACGCGCGGCAGCGCCCAGCGGATATCTCCGGCGTTCAGCACCTGTTCGTAGTGTTCGGCGCCATAGGTGTAGGCCATAATTTCGGCGGCGCGGCGCTCATCGAAACCGGCTTCGTAGCCTTCCACGGCGGACATCTCGAAGCCGCCGGTGAAGGTCTGAATCCGGTCCACGCTCTTCGAGGCGTGCGCGACGATGGCGCCGGAGTCGATCCCACCCGAGAGGTAAGCGCCAACGGGCACATCCGACACGAGCTGGCGATCGACCGCGGCGGCGAACAGGCCGCGGGTCTGCGCAACGGCGGCCTCCTCCGAAATATCCTCCGGTCTTGAGAAATCATAGTCCCAGTAGTGTCGGCGACGCTCGCCGCTTCCATCGAACTCGACGATGGCCCCGCGCGGGGCCTGCTCGACATCGGCGAACAACGTGTGCGCGCGGAACACATTCTGGAACGTGAAGTATTCCGCCAGCGCCGCCTGGTTGAGGCGCGCGCGAAAGTCGGGATGCTGCAGGAACGCCTTGATCTCGGACGCGAACGCCACGCCCCATGGCGCCCGCCACAGATAGAGCGGCTTGGTTCCAAAGCGGTCGCGCAGCAACGTCAGACGGGCGTTGTCGCGATCCCAGATGGCGCAGGCGCACATGCCGTCGATGCGGCGCGCCAGCGCGTCGACGCCCCACACCGCCATGCCGGCCAGCAGCACTTCGGTGTCGCTGCGCGTGCGGAACGCCCAGCCCGCTTGCGCCAACTCGTCGCGCAGCGCGCGGAAATTGTAGATTTCGCCGTTGTACACGATGGTGAACCGCCCGTCGGGCGTGCGCATCGGCTGGGCGGCCGCCGCGCTCAGATCGATCACCGACAGGCGCTGATGCGCAAACCCGACGGGGCCTTCCACATGCACACCGGAATCATCCGGCCCGCGATGACGCAACGCCACGCCCATGCGGCCGAGCACGTCGCGGTCCACCGGGCCGCCGTCGAAACGCAGGATGCCGGCGATGCCGCACATGGGCTAGCACTCAATCGCTCGTTGCGGGCGCCGGGCCACTACGGTGATGCCTGCCTCCTCAACCTTCATGTGTTCGATGACAAGGCCAGCTTCGCCACACCAATCCGTGACCTCTTGTTGAGTTTGGCGATGACTGTACCTCGGCGTGAACCAGTCGAAATTGATGTGGTTCATCTCTTCGAATGCGAACTCGGGCCTATAGTAAGCTTTGCAGATCGCCCAGTAGAAGAGGCGCTGGATATCATAGCGCCCCTTTGCAATTCCAAGCAACGGAACGTCCTCCGGCACTTCGACCTCAGTCTTGAGTTCCCCGAGAGCTATGCCAAGACGTGTTAGCGATTCTATGGCTTTCCAAGCTTCCTCGGGCGGCATACTTGCCACCTGTTCGCGAACGTAGTCGTCAGTAAATTCGCGAACAGGGGCCTTCTTGTTGTATACGTAGAAGGCGAAAATTCCGCCGGGCCGCACGAACGGCGACAAAGCGAGCAACGCACCGCGAGTTGAAGGGGTATGGTGCAAGACACCCTCTGAAACCACGATGTCGAAGGTCCCTTCGGCGAAGGGCAATCGCATAAGATTTGCTTGTATAAAATAGCTGTTCGGGGCCAACTTGCCAATATCATTAGCGGCGATATCGACGGCTTCCGAAATGTCCGTTCCGACATAACGGATGCGATCAAACGTCTGCCCGAACAGAAGCTTGGCCGAGAACCCAGAGCCACAACCGGCATCCAGCACCAAGGCGCGCGCATTCGGCTCACCACCGAGATGCCGAAGCAAGTCTTGGCCGCCATAGCGGCTGTCGATCCACGCCAGTTGCGCCGCAATAATTGCATCAGAAGAGTATGTTGAACGCTGCTGCCATTTGTAGGCGAACATGTCGCGCGTTTGCGCCTGAGCAGCATCGTGAACTTCGAGATCACGCGCAAGGCCATTGCGTCCAGCGAGCGTGACGCCGTGTCGAGTCACGCGCTCGCCCTCAGCTGGCGGGGGGCCTCCAAGTAGATCCTCTATCCAGGTTATGTTCAAATCAGTCCCTCAATCGCCTCGACGACGCGCATGACATCCGCTTCGACCATGTGATTGTGCAGCGGCAACGCCAGCGTCTGCGCCTGCAGCGCGGTGGCGACCGGGAAATCGAGCGGGTCCGTACCCAGCCTGTCGCGATAGACGCTCAGCCCGACAACGCTGTGCGTGCCGGGCCGCGCGCCTATCCCTGCGTCGTGCAATCCCGCCAGAATGGTGTCGCGCGCGCACGGCGCGTCGGGCGAAACACGCATCACGTACGATTGCAGCGCATGCCCGTATCCGGCCGGTCGCGCGGGCGGCGTCAGCCATTGAATGTGCGCCAGCGCCGCGTCGTAGGCGCGCGCCAGCGCCGCACGCGCTTCGATGAAGGCGTCGAGCTTGCGCAACTGGACGACGCCGACCGCCGCCTGGATATCGGTCATCCGGTAGTTATATCCGGCGTCCTCGAAGTCCGGCAGTTCGTAAGGCTTGAGCCCGCGGTGACGAACCTCCTCGGCCACCAGCGCACCGTGGTTGCGCAGCCGTTCAGCGTGAAGTGCGAGCGCCGGCTCGCTCATGGTGAGCATGCCGCCCTCGCCGCACGTCACCGACTTGCGCGGGTGGAAGGAAAAACACCCCACCCGCCCGAGCCCGCCCGCGGCGCGCCCGTGGTACGACGCCCCGGCGGCACACGCCGCGCCGGCCGAGCACCACTCGGCGCTGGCGCCGCTG
>JANNVF010000227.1:0-6933 GCA_031414315.1 Hyphomonadaceae bacterium
CGCCGGGAACGGCTTGCCTGAGATGGCGGTCGAATCGACGATGACGATGACCCGGTTGAATTCCTGCCGAGTTCCCGCGCGCAACCGGCCCGCGTTGGTCACACGAGCGACCTGGGCGTTCGAGAAGTCGCCGTCACCTCCCACGGTGGCGTCGCTTTGCCCCAACACCTGCCCGTGATCCGTTACTGTCTGGGAGACGTGCCACCACCGCACCGGCTGGCTGGAGGCCGCGAAGGCCGTCGCGGCATCCCGGCCGAGGGCGTTGCCGTTACCCTCGCTGAGCGAGAAGAACTGCTTGTTCTGGTTCACGAACGCCGGCGTGAACGTCGCCGCGTCCGGCGTCACGATGATCAGCACGTTGGCGCGACAACCTGGCCGGCCCGCCCCCAAGCCGAGGCTCAGTGCCCGCATGGTGACCTGGTCGATCAGTGCCTGCGCGGCGCGGGTCTGCACGCCGATCACGCCTGCACAGACCCTTCCGTCCCACCGGGACATCTGGTCCTGCTTGCCGGGTTCAGCCAATTGGCGAACGAAGTTACGCATCTGTGCCGGCCGGATGGCCTTCACTATAACTTCGTCGGACGAGACAGGCCCCTCGGGCGCCTGAGCACCCGCCGCCGATGCCATGAGCGCCATGCTCACCGCGATGATGCCGCTGCGAAACATCGACTCTCTCCTCAAGCTCTTTGCGCGGTTCTGCGCCAGACGTCAGGTGGAGCCGCCCTCCACCAGTTCGCGCTTCTCGTAGACCCGGTCGACGATGCCGAACGCACGGGCTTCCTCGGCCGTCATGAAGTGGTCTCGGTCGAGGGTCTTTTCCACCGTCTCGTACCGCTGGCCAGTGTGCTTCACGTAGATCTCGTTGAGCCGCTTTTTGGTGTAGATTATGTCCTCGGCGTGCCGTTCAATGTCGGAAGCCTGCCCGCGGAACCCGCCGGACGGCTGGTGCACCATGACCCGAGCGTTGGGAAGGCAGATGCGCAGCCCCGGCGCGCCGGCCGCCAACAGCAACGATCCCATCGACGCCGCCTGCCCGGTGCATACGGTCGAGACCGGCGAGCGGATGTATTGCATCGTATCGTAGATCGCGAGGCCCGAGGTCACGATGCCGCCGGGGCTGTTGATATACATCGCGATTTCACGCTTGGGGTTCTCGGACTCCAGAAAAAGGAGCTGGGCCGTCACGAGGCTCGCCATGCCGTCCTCAACCGGCCCGGTGACGAAGATGATCCGCTCTTTGAGCAGGCGCGAAAAGATGTCGAACGCGCGCTCACCGCGGCTGGTCTGCTCCACCACCATCGGGACGAGCTGCATGTACCGGTCGATGGGGTCTGACATGTTCATCCTTCACGGGCGCGGCGCCGGGGCTCTGCGACTCAGAGCCCCCTGCGAGCGCACATATTTGACCGCGATGGCGGAACCGCAAGGTCCGCGACCGCGACGCCTCAGGCGTCCTCTTCCTTGAACAGCGTTTCGCGATCCACGGTGGTGGTTGTGACCTTCGCCAGTTCTAGGATGTAATCCACCGTCTTCTCCTCGAAGATCGGTGCCCGGAGTTGGGCCAGAAGTTGCGGATTTTTCTGGTAAATTTCGAAAACCTGACGTTCCTGCCCGGGATACTGGCGGACCTGGTCGATCACCGCCTTGTTCACCTCGTCGCTGGTAACGTCGATGTTGCTGCGCCGGCCAATCTCGGCCAGCACAAGCCCCAGTTTCACCCGCCGCTCGGCGATCTTGCGGTATTCCGCCTTCAGGTCGTCCTCGGACTTCGCGGCGTCCTCGGCTTCGAGATTTCCAGCAGCCTTGTCGGCCTCGATCTGGCGCCAGATCTGGGCGAACTCCTGTTCCACCATCTGCGGCGGCAGCGGGAAGTCATGGGCGGCTTCCAGCCTGTCGAATAACGCCCGTTTGGCGCGAGTGCGTGACTGGGCGGTGTGCTCGGACTCGATGCGACCTTTCAGGGCGTCGCGAACGGCCTGCAGACTGGCCATGCCGAGCTTTTCGGCGAAGGCGTCGTCCACCACAGTCTCGGCCGGCGCTCGGACTTCGTGGACGATGACATCGAAGGTCGCCGCTTTTCCCTTCAGGTTTTCGACCTGATAGGCGTCGGGAAACTTGGCGTCGACGGTTTTCGTATCGCCCTTTTTGAGCCCGATCATGCCCTCCTCGAACCCGGGGATGAACTGGTTGGAACCGATCACCACCGTGGCTTTTTCGGCCGCGCCGCCGTCGAAGGGCTCGCCGTCGATCTTGCCGAGGAAGTCGATGGTAAGCGCATCGCCGTCGGTGGCCGCACCGTCCTTTTCGTTGAACGTCCGCTGCGACTTGGCGAGTTCCTCGACCGCCGAATCGACCTGGGTGTCCGTCACCGGCGCCACGAGTTTTTCGACGGAGAGGGTGGCGGGATCGACGGGCTCGAAATCCGGGATCAGTTCGACGTTGAGGTCGAACGCCAGATCTTCCTGGAGCGCGATCACCTTCTCCATGTTGGAGGAGACCTTGAGATCCGGCTGGGAGGCGACCCGCAGCTTGCCGTCCTGCAGCGCCTGCTTGGTCGCCGAGTCCACTTCACCGTCGATGATCTCGCGGAGCATCGACAGGCCATATATCTTGCGCAGATGGCTCGCCGGCACCTTGCCCGGCCGGAAGCCGTTGATCTTCACCTTCGGGCGCACTTCCTCGATCTTGGCGTCCAGCGCCTGCTGGAGTTCCGCACGCGGCACGACGACGTGGAAGACGCGCGTCAGGCCTTCGGAATGCGTCTCGGTCAATTGCATGGATCTCAGTCCCGAATGGAGAATAGCCCGCCCGTGTGCGCGCAAACGGCGCAATTGCCGTGCCCCGCCCGGAGGAAAGAAGCCGGGGCTTATGCACCCCGGCACGGACCATGTCCACCATGGCGGACGGGTCGATTCACATGGTGCGGACGGCGGGAGTCGAACCCGCAAGCCTCTCGGCGCTGGTACCTAAAACCAGTGCGTCTGCCAGTTCCGCCACGTCCGCATGAGGGCGCCTTAACTGGTCGCGCCGCATGCGGTCAACGGCGCTTCAGGCGCGCCGGGGCCAGTTCGTCGAGGACGCCGGGGAGCGCTTCGGGGAGATCGTCGGCGATCAGGCCGGCGCCAAGCCGTTCGCCGAGGCGGCCATGCAGCCAGACGCCGGCGCAGGCGGCGTCGAACGAGACCATACCCTGCGCGACCAGGCCCGCGATCACACCGGCCAGCACATCACCCGACCCGGCCGTCGCCAGCAACGGCGTGCCGGTCGTGTTGACGACGGCGCGACCATCCGGCGCTGCGACCACCGTGGCAGGACCTTTGAGAAGTACAACGCATCCCGCCAGCCGCGCCGCCGCGCGGACCCGATCAATGCCTGACAGGCTTCCAGAAACGAGATCAGGAAACAGCCGACGGAACTCGCCCACGTGCGGTGTAAGGATTGCGTGTGGGCGCAGCGCCGCGAAAAACTCCTGTGGACCGGCCGCGCCCACGGAGAGTGCGTCAGCGTCGAGCACCAGCGGCAGGTCGAGAGCCACGAGCGCGGCGACTACCGCCTTTGTGCGCGGAGTCACGCCGGCCGCAGGTCCGACCACGATGGCGTCTGCGCGCGCCGCCGCCTCGCAGAGAGCGGCGACGTCCTCCGCTTCCGCCAGCATGATCGCAGTCAGATGCGCCGCGTTTTCGGCCATCGCCGATGCAGGAGAGAGCACCGTCACGAGCCCTGCCCCGATGCGCAGTGCCGCGCGCGCCGCGAGTCGTGCGGCGCCGGTCTGGCCATGCGCGCCGCTGATCACCATTGCGTGACCGCGCGCGTGCTTGTGCGCCTGCGGCGCGGGCCATGGCAATGACCACAACGCCTCGCCGTTTTCCCACAGCGTGATGCGGCGTTCATCGATGGCCAGCGACGGTATCCCGATATCGGCGACCACCGTCTGCCCGCAGAGCGAGCGGCCCGGCTCCAGCACATGCGCCGGTTTCTTGCGGGCGAACGTTACGGTGAGATCAGCGCGGAAGGTCACGCCAAGGGGGTCACCACCGTCACCGGGCAGACCGCTGGGCACGTCCACGGCGACAACATCATGGGCGCATGTCGCGCCCGCCAGTGCGGCAGTGACGCCGTCGAGCGGGCGCGACAGTCCTGCGCCGAAAACCGCATCGACGATCAACGCGCCCGGCTCCACAAGCGCGACCGCCGCCTCATCCACCCACCCCATCCAGGCTGACGCCGCATCCCGCGCATCACCCGTCAGGGCATGACGATCGCCAACAACGCCCACACGCACCGGCCAGCCGTCTTCCGCGAGCTTGCGCGCCGCCACGAACCCGTCGCCGCCGTTGTTGCCCGGGCCACAGAGGATGAGCGTGGGGCGCGGCTCCCAGCGCCCCTGAACCGCGCGGGCAACCGCAGCGCCGGCGTTTTCCATCAATGCGCGCGTCGCGACCCCCAGTTCAGCGGCGCGCGCATCGATTGCGCGCATGTCCTCCACCAGAATGATCTCGCGCGCTGCACGGCTCATAAGGCGTTCACTGCGGGCGTCTCCGTGCCCAGCTCAACGAGTTTCAGCACACCACCTTCGTTGGACAACACGGTGATCGACGCATGCGCAGGCTTGAATACCATCACCTTGTCCTCGCCTGTCGCGGCGCCCACGGCGGCGTTGATGGCGACATAGTGCGAAAAGACGGCGGTGTCGGTGTTTTGCCCGCAGAGCGTCGTGACCACACCCATGCGGAATGCCGCAAGCGTTGGGTTGTTGCGCCATGTGCCGGCCATCACGCGCCCGAGCCATGCATGACGATCGATGACATCGCCGGGTGTTGGCACTTCGCGGACGCCGTTGGAGATCACGGCTTGCACCCCGACCTCCATCTCGAACGCCGACGCGGTCTCCCTGCAGCGCAGCAGCGGCGATGTGATCGCGAATGACACATGGCGCGCGCGCAACTGACCTGCCGCGTGCGCGGCCTGCGCGAGACCAAGAGCGCTCAAACCGGGATCAGAATTGGTCTCGCCCCAGCCGGAAGCGGGCTCGCCGTGCCGTACGAGATAAAGCAGCGCCATCACATCACCCGGTTGCGATCAGTCAGGAACAAAAACGTTCTTCATGCCGCCCTCGCCGGACTGTACCACCCCGGGGCGTCCCACGCCCTCGCGTGCTTGCAGATCAAGCAACGTCCCGCGATCGGTCGGCGTATTGGCAACGAAGCGGCGCCCTGCGCTGTCACGCCCGATCACGATCCCCATCCGTACGCCGTCGCGCCCGTGGACGACAGTGTAGGTCTCGATCTTCGCCGCACCGGACGGCTCCCAGGCGATGTCGGGACGCGCCAGCGCATCGATTTCCTTCTGGTACGCCTTGGGATCTTCCCGCTCGAAGGGCGCCGAGGGCGCATCGGTCGAATAGATCCCCATCGCGTGCTTGGTCAGGAACCAGCCATTGGCCGTGACGAGCCCGAACGCGCCGGCCCTGGCGCGCAGTTCCCGCATCATCGTGACGATGGAGTGCATCACGTAGTTGTTCCCCGGCCCGCCGAAGTACGGCAGGCCGCCGGTGACCGTCAGCGGTCGTGGGTCGTCCGCTGCGATGCCGATCTCAGCACAGGCGATCTCAACGGCAGACGGAAAGCACGAATAGATGTCGAGCAGCGCCATATCCTCGATCGTCTTCCCCGCCATGGCGAGGGCCTTGCCCGCCGCGAGCCGGATAGCCGGCGACGCCGCCAGATCGCTGCGGTCAATCGGGTTCCAGACTTCAGTCGCGTCGCTGCAGCCGTGCAGATAGATTCGCTTGTCCGGCGCAACACCCAGCGCGTCGGCGTGCGCCGTGGAAGCAAGGATCACCGCCGCAGACTGATCCACCTGAATGATCGCGTTGAGATACTTGGTGTACGGAAAGCCGACCATACGATTGTCGGCGCTCTCGAAGGCGATCTCTTCTGCGGTGCGCGCCTTTGGAAACCAGGCATCCGGGTTGCGCGACGCGACGGCGTTGAACCGCACAAAGAGATCGCCCATCGCGCGCTGATGGTCATTGATGCTCCGACCAAGCCTGGCCCGCAGCGCGTTCTCGAACAACGGATGGGTATTGGCCGGGAACGAGAGGCCGTGGGCGCCCTCCTGCGGCGAGCAGTCAGGTCGCGCATCCCCCCAGCGCTCTGGTGTCCCGTCGGGGCCCCCACCGAACATTGAGAGGTCATCGCCCGCCGCAGCCCGCTTCAGCAGCGAGCCCAGGAATTCCGCGCCGGCCAGCACAATCAGGTCGGCCTCGCCACGGGCGATGCGTTCGCACCCCCAGTTCACCAGAGCCTGGGGGGTGTTGCCGCCCATGTGGGTGTAGAGCGCGACCTGCGGCTGCGCGCCAAGATCTTCAGCCAGCGCAGCCGGTGGATTAGCCATGTGCGGCACCAGAAGACGCTTGGATGTGCCTGGCGCATCCACCGTGAAACCCACCACGGCGAGATGATCGGTCGCTGCGAGCGCTGACATCGGAATACCCGCGTCCGCCGCCGCCAGCGTCACCGCCTCCAGAACCATTCCGCGGGGCCCCGGGGTCTGGGCCTTGCGGTAGGTCCTCTGGCCGCCGCCAATGAGGACTGGGATGCGAGCGGAAGGAACGACGCCGTTCATGAGGACCTCGAAGCTGAAACGATGGTCTTCGTCCAACCGGGCAAGGCTGTCCACAGGCGCCCCTGCGGCGCCCGCGCGGCGATCGCGCAAGCCGATTGGGCGCCGGCGCCCGTGAAACTGGCGCCGGCAGGGACGCGCCGGAAACCGCCATGCGGCGCGGTTGACGCGGCCTTCGTATTGGCCTTTGGCCTGTGTTCGGATACGCGGGCCGGGCGACAGTCCGCCGGCATGTCGCACCGACATAAGGGAAGGCGTCAGCCATGAAAAAGATCGAAGCCATCATCAAGCCGTTCAAGCTCGATGAGG